>UQPY01000018.1 GCA_900542965.1 uncultured Collinsella sp. | reverse complement strand
GGCGCGTGCCGGGCTTGAGCTCGGCATAGATGATCTTGGAGCGCAATGCGTTGTATGCCTGGTCTTGCAGGCTCTGATAATGCTGGTGCTGTTCCATAAAGCCCTCGGATAAGTCCTCGGTTAGTCGAATACCAACACGTAATACTATCGCAACGCCGCGCCCCCATAAGTTGCGGTGGAATAGTTCCTGCTCACGACCTTCAGCAGCAAAAAGGGGAACTATTTCACCGCAACTTATGAGGGGGATGGGTGCGACATGCCGTTGGCATAAAAAAGCAAAGGCCCGCGGACAGTTTGATAGGCAACCGTCCGCGGGCTTGAGGCAAAACGCACTTGTCTTGTGCGTTTCTCGCCTAGATAAACAGGCTCAGAATGAGAACCATGATGAGGCCGACGACGGAGTTGACGAGCTCCAACAGGCCCCATGTCTTATAGGTATCCTTCATCGACAGGCCAAACGACTGCTGGAACAGCAGGTATCCGCCGTCATACATAGGCGTGATGGTATTGGATGCGCAGGCACAGACCAGTACCGCAAGCACCGGGTTGATGCCAAACTGCGCAACCATAGGCGCCACGACGCCGGCGGCGGTAATGGCCGAGACGGTGCCCTGGCCGGTAAGCAGGCGCAGGACCACCGTGATCACCCATGCCAAAATCAGCGGCGACACCGGCATGAGGCTCACCATGTCGGCAAGCGTCGCGCCAACGCCAGACGTGATGATGACCTGTTTCATGATGCCACCGGCACCGATAACGAGCAGCACGTTCGCGACGCCCTTGATGGCATCGGACATAGAGTTGGAAATCTCTCCGCCATCCATGCCACGCGTATAGCCATATGCAATCATGGCAAGAATCATCGTGATGAGCATAGTGATATCTGCGCTACCGATGCAGCTGGCAAGATCGTATGCAAAGCAACCCTCGCCCACCGTGTTCTTGATAACCGAGGCCCCGATCATGATGATTGCCGGGAACAGCGGCACCAGAATGGAAAGCCAAAACGGCGGAAGCTCGTCTGCGGGCTTGCGCTCCGCCGGCTTCATAACATTGCCAAGCGGCATATCATCGAGACCGGGGATGAAATGGCACAGCAAAAGGCCAGAGCAGATAAGCGTCGGAATCGTGACGATCAGACCAAAGATGTAGACCGGCGGGACCTCGGCACCAAAGGCACTCACCAGTGCCATAGGACCAGGCTGCGGCGGAAAAAGGGAATGGCCCATCGTGGTACCAGAAACAGCCGGGATAATCAGGCGCATATAGGGAATGTCTGCCTCTTTGGCGATGCTGATAACGAGCGGCGTAACGATAAGGAACGCCACCTCGTAAAACATGCTCATACCAAAGATGACGCCGATGATCAGCAGTGCAACAGGCAGCAGCTTAATACCGAGCTTGTCAACGATAGTGTCGGCAATCTGCTGCGAGGCGCCCGAATCGGTCATCAGTTTTCCGATAGCCGCGCCAAAGATAATGATCAGCGCAAGCGACTTAAGCGTTCCGCCCAGTCCATCTTCCATGGTGGTGACAAGGTCGCCCACAGAGATGCCATCGGCAAGGGCGATAAAAATGGCGGAAAGAATAAGCGCAATGATGCTGTTGATTTTAAACTTAACGATCATGGCGACCAGCAGGACTACGCCCACCAGCACCCAAAGGAGTGAAACAACTCCTGCATTCATAGATAAGCTCCTTTAACTGGCAATTAAGCCAAGTGCTTCTATTGAAATAGCAGCTTTTGATCGCCTACAGGCTGTCGATGATTGCCTGGGCGACCTCGTCGTATTGGGCCGGCTCGAGCGTGACGCGACCGGGGTTCATGGCAAACACGTCGCCAAACTCAAACGGGTCGCTCTTGTACTTGGGGACGATATGCACATGCAGGTGATGCATGGTGTCGCCGTAGGCACCAAAGTTGATCTTGTCGGGGTTGAACGCCTTGTGCAGCGCGGCGGCGACGTGGCGGACATCGGCCATAAAGGCGGCAGCGTCCTCCTCGGACATGCAGGAAATGTCATCGACGTGCTGCTTGGAGGCCACGATCACGCGGCCCTTGTGGCTCTGCTCCTTAAACAAGATGAGCTTGCTGGCGGGCAGGTCGAGCATGGGGATGCCAAAGGCATCGACGAGCGTGTTGTCGGTCCCGCACATGCAGTACGAGCAATCGGTGTGCTGTTCCATGGTGATCCTTTCGATCCGGGTGAAGGCGTTCGCCGCAATGCGACCGGCGGGCGCGACCAAGCTGCCCGGCAATCTACGACGAACGTATAATGCACTCTCTAACCGTTGCGAAATCGGTTTCGAGTATGTCCTTGTCATAATACAGCCAACGAGTTGTTGCGATTAGGTGAACGTTCACCTTTTTATTATTTTTCTCTTTGCAAATAGAATCCCGTGCGTATACTAAGGCTCAAACGAAACCGATTTCGTTAAGCGTGGGCAATAGGATGCTAAGACGCACCCTACCATCTTGGCATCCTATTGCCCACGCTATGTCATTTGCTTTCCTCCCGTCTCGTTGGCCCTTCAGTCCCATTCCGGCACAGCGAGACATTTCCTAGACGACTGACCGTGGGGCCGGCTTTTCTGCTTTTACAGCAGTGCCTCCGATAACCCTCTTTTGCCGGCCCAGGTCAGCCTTTTCTTCACAACCGAAAGGACGGGTAGCAGCATGCGACCGCTCATCATTATGAATGGCGAGAAGATCAATTGGTGCCATACCGTCATCAGGATGTTGATGTATTTAGCAGGCGTCGCGACGCTCGCCCTCGGCATGAGCATCCAGACTGCGTCGGGCCTAGGCGTGGCAGCGCTTACCTGTTTTGCCACGACGCTGTCCATGCTCACCGGCAAGACGCTCGGCTTTTGGATTACCGCGACCTATGTCGCCTACATTGCCGCACAGGCAGCCATCTTGCGCCGCGAGTTTCAGCCGCGCATTTTGCTCGAGCTCTTTTTCTCAACGCTGATCGGCGGCTTTACCGATTTCTTTATGAACGTTAACCCTCTGCACCCCACCGCGCTGCCGGCACAGGTCGTAACCATGCTGCTCTCGCTTGCCATCACCGCGTTTGGCGTAAGCCTCGTCGTCAATATGGGCGTCGTTCCCAACGCACCCGACGGCTTGGTACAGGTCATTGCCGAAAAGCTCAAATGCCGCTTTGGCGATGTGAAGGTCGTATTCGATTGCTCGCACGTCGCCGCCTCGCTCGCGCTGTCGCTGGTCTTTATGCACAACCTGGGCGGCTTTGGCGTCACGACCGCCATCTCGGCACTGTTCCTGGGCCATGTCATCAACGTCGCCAATAAGCTCTTCGCCCAGCGCTTTATCCGCGTGGCCTTTGGAAAATAGCGCCACCGCAAGAACCCGCGAGCAGCGCTATACGTTGCTATATCTCACTATACTTTGCTATATCTTGCTATACTTTGCTATATCTTGCTATATTTTGAGCAAAGGTGGCTCGCATGCAAACAAACCCTTTTAAGCCCACAGCAGGCAAAACACCTCCCACGATTATCGGCCGCGAAGATGTCCTCGAGGAATTCAATGAAGGCCTCGTCAACGGGCCTGGCGCCCCGGGACGCCTTATGCGCATAGCCGGCGTCCGCGGAACGGGCAAGACGGTCCTCCTTGACGAGTGCTCACGTTTGGCGCAAAGCCATGGCTGGACGGTCATAAAAGAAGTCGCAACCGAAGGACTTTGTCAGCGCATTCTCGAGCAGCTGCAGCCCAAATTCCAGGCCAAACACGCCAGATTTGAGCCAAGCGTAGCTGGCATATCCATCGGCAGCATAGACATTGAGCGAATCGGCCCATCGCTGCGTGACGCCATGAGGCAGGCAATATCAAAGAACGGCAATGGTCTGCTCATCACCCTCGATGAGGTCCAAGACGCAGAGCTCGAAGAGGTCCGAACGCTCTCCATTGCGATTCAGCAGGTTATCGGCGAAGACCTTGATATCGCCTTTGTTTTTGCGGGGCTGCCTTCGATGATAGAAAGCGTCATCAACGGAAAGACGCTTACGTTTTTGCGCCGCGCCCTCCCCTTTGACCTGAAGGCTGTGGCAGTAACCGAAGTTTCGTACTCCCTCGAAGAAACCATTGAAACGTCTGGCATGGAGCTGCAGCCAGGTATTGCCGGGCAACTTGCCGAGGCAACGCAGGGCTACCCCTTTATGATCCAGCTCGTTGGATATTACGCATGGCAACTGGCACGACGCGCCCATACAACTGTTATTGGAGAGGAAGAGGCGAAGCGAGGCATCGCAACAGCACGCGAACGCTTCTGCGCCATGGTGATTGAACCCGCGCTGCAGCGCATTCCGCCCACGTGCATCGCTTATCTTTTGAGCATGGCTTCACTGGGACAGACATGCTCGACCAGCATGGTTGCCGATGACTTAAACAAGACACCTCAACAGGTAAGTTCCATCCGCAGTCGTCTGCTGAGAGAGTCGATCATTGAGGCGCCCTCGTACGGCAAGGTCTCATTTGCCATCCCCTACATGCGCGACTACCTCAACGAACACAAAGCCGAACTGGAAGCTGAACTGTAGAAGCGGCAACTGCTCTGCAAGACGAAAACCGTTTTCATACGGTTTTTGTACCAGACGCAACACGCTTTCGTCCGGCGATGCGTCTGCAATCCAAACGAAAAAGCCCCGAGCCCGTATGAACTCGGGGCCTCTCGCGCCGGGCATCTATGAGAGGGAATCGATGCGTACGGGCGCTACTCCATGAAGCCGCCCTGGAATGGCGGCAACCTCGTCGTTCCCCGCCTGATGGGCGTGCTCAAGGCATCCGTCCCCCTCTTTATCGACGTGACCGGCAAAAAGCTCGTCGAGGAAACTATCCGCACGCACCGCGATGTGGCCGACGCCATCGCCTCACGCAATCCCACCGCGGCACACGATGCGATGTACCTACATCTGGTGTATAACCGCAACATGATCGCAGAGGGCGCGCAGGCAAAAAGCGAGTAGGGGCCCGCACGGCAAGGGCGTTTCTACCGTTCACCTTTTAAAAGTGAACGTTCACCTGTTTTTAGGGGAATAGGAGCGTTAATTCCTCCGCTTCTCCTATACTGAGCTTGTACTAAAAGCAAGACAAATATAGATGAACGTTTCTTTTGAAAGGATCGCTATGTCTGATCTTATGGACAGCTTCCGCCTGGATGGCAAGGTCGCGCTCGTGACCGGTGCCACCTATGGCATTGGCATGGCCATTGCCGAGGCGCTCGGCGAGGCCGGCGCCAAGATCGCCTTTAACGCACGTAACGCCGACAAGGTCGCCGAGGCCGAGAAGCACTACCGCGAGCTGGGCTTTGAGGCTCGCGGCTACGTGGCCGACGTCACCGATGAGGCCGTCGTCGCCGAGCTCGTCGCCAAGATCGAGGCCGACTTTGGCACCACGCCCGACATCTTGGTCAACAACGCCGGTGTTATCCAGCGCACCCCTATGCTCGACATGAGCGCCGAGGACTTCCGTCGCGTCGTCGACATCGACCTTAACGCCCCGTTCATCGTCTCCAAGGCCTGCCTGCCCGGCATGATCGCCAAGGGTCACGGCAAGATCATCAACATCTGCTCGATGATGAGCGAGCTTGGCCGCGAGACCATCGCCGGCTACGCCGCTGCCAAGGGCGGTCTGAAGATGCTCACCAAGAACATCTGCTCCGAGTTTGGCGAGGCCAACATCCAGTGCAACGGCATTGGGCCTGGCTACATCGCCACGCCGCAGACCGCGCCGCTGCGCGAGACGCAGCCCGACGGCAGCCGTCACCCGTTTGACCAGTTCATCATCGCCAAGACCCCGGCCGCCCGTTGGGGCACGCCCGAGGACTTGAAGGGCCCCGCCGTGTTCCTGGCCTCCGACGCCTCGAACTTCGTCAACGGCCACATCCTCTACGTCGACGGCGGCATCCTCGCATATATCGGCAAACAACCCGCTTAGGCGCTGCGCGGGCCTGAGGAGGGCATCTTGCCTTTGAATCGTCGGTCGCGTACCCAAGTACGCCTCCCTCCTCTTTCAAGGCAACCTGCTCCGCCTCAAGCCCGCTCGCTCACCGCGCTCCCACATTTAGGTTCATTTAGTAGTTGCGGTGAAATAGGGATTGATTTTGACTTCTACCAGGCAAGACGGTCCGTATTTCACCGCAAGTTAGAAATAGGAAAGGTATTTCGCAATGAAGATCGCTCTCATCAACGAGAATTCTCAGAACTCCAAGAACCCCATGATCGAGGCTGCCCTTAAGAAGGTCGTCGAGCCCATGGGCCACACCGTCTTTAACTACGGTATGTATGCCGATGCCGACTCCAAGCCGCTCACCTACGTTCAGAACGGCATCCTTGCCGCCGTGCTGCTCAACTCCAGCGCTGCCGACTATGTCGTGACCGGCTGCGGCACCGGCGAGGGCGCCATGCTCGCCTGCAACTCCTTCCCCGGTGTGCTCTGCGGCCATGTCGCCGACCCGCTGGATGCCTACACCTTCGCCCAGGTCAACGACGGTAACGCCGTCGCCATGCCCTTCGCCCTCAAGAACGGCTGGGGCCAGGAGCTCAACCTCGAGTACACCTTCGAGAAGCTCTTTGGCTTCGGTTCCGGCAACGGCTATCCTGCCGAGCGTGTTGAGCCCGAGCAGCGCAACAAGAAGATCCTCGACGGCGTCCGCGCTGTGACCATGCGTCCGCTCGTCGACGTCCTGGGCGAGATCGACCAGGATCTGGTCAAGGGCGCCCTGGCTGGCGAGCACTTCCAGGAGTACTTCTTCGCCAACGCCACCGACGAGGCAATCATCGCCAAGGTCAAGGAGCTCCTGGGGCTCTAATCGCACGACCCATCGCAGCGAACGCAAGCGGCGGCCGCCCCAACACGGGACGGCCGCCGCTTTTTGCTATCAAATGGTGCAATGGGGTCAGGTTATCTCACACCATGTTGGCTCAAAGAGAGCAAGATTAGGATTCCTCGATAATCTGTCGGCATGCCGCTGCAAGAGCGGGAAACTCTGATGTCACCGCGTCCCAAACCACGGCGCGATCGACGTTGCCGTAATCATGGGCAAGATAGTTACGCATCCCCACTATACCGCGCCACTCAATCTCGGGATGTAGTCGCTGCGCCTTCTCGGACAGCTTACCCGCCTCCTCCGTCACCCTGAGGGCACACATAAGGAGAGAATCGGCGAGTGTCCTGGCCTTGATGTCATCCGCATGGAGGAACTCGTCTTCCGTCACACCGAACGCTTTGATTCTCTCGGTCGTCTCATCAATCGCCTCGAGAATCTCCTGGGCGCGCAACGCATCTGATTTACGGGCGAACATACAGCACCACACCCTCCCTCTCGATGGCATGTGCAATGTCTTCTCGCAAGTGTTCGCTCGAAACGACGTCGACCTGCTTGCCTGTTGCCTCTTTGATCTCCTCCGCGAACGAGGAAAGAGCGAATAACCCAAATGTCGCATCGGAATCGACCTCTATACGCAGGTCGATATCGCTATCGGTATTTGCGTCACGTCGAGCATACGAGCCGAACAACGTGACCGACCGAATCGCCTTTCGAGTACCCGCCGCGCGAGCAACGGCATCCCTGATTTCAGCAACGGTCAAAACGTCGGTCTTCGCCTCGTCCCGTTTGACTGAAAGAGAAGGGGTAAATGGAAGCGACCGCTCCCGCAGCATCTGACGCATGAACATGTTGACCGCCACGGAAGACGTCATGCCGAGCTCCTCGCAGAGCTCGGCAAACGATTCCTTAATTGATGCATCAACACGGACGCTCAAAACTGAAGCACTCATCTTAGCCTCCTGTATGACAGTAGCTATACAATATCATACAGAGAAGCAAGATGACTGGTGCAAAGGGGTCAGGTTTGTATGCACCAGATTGGTGCAAAGTAACCTGACCCCCATGCACCAAGGGGTTGACTAGAGTTCGCAGGCAACCTTGTAGCCGTCGCCGATGGCGTCGCGGATGTTGCCGCACTTGTTGGCGTCGCCCAGCACGTGGGTGGTAACACCGGCAGCGGCTAGGTCGTCGGCCAGCTTGGTGTTGGGACGGTATCCCATGGCGAGCACAAGCGTATCCGCACCCGTGATGGTGTGGACTTCGCCGTCCTTCTCGTAGCTGATGGCGTCCTCGGTAATCTCGGTCACCTTGGCCTCGGTCAGCACGTGGACGCCCTTGGAGAGCATGCGCGTGATGAGCACCGCGCGACCGGCGCCACCTTCGTTGGCGGCGAGCGTCTTGGTCATCTCGATGACGGTGACGTCGCGGTTTGCCGGCGACAGGTCGTTGACCAGCGGAGCCAGATAGTCGGCCGTCTCGCAGCCGACGGTGCCGCCGCCCACGATGACGATCTTCTTGCCCGGGAAGGCATTGCCGCCCAGCAGGTCGTCAGCCGTCATGACCTGCTTAAAGCCCTGCATAAAGGCCGGAGCGATAGGCTCGGCGCCATAGGCCAGGACAACCTCATACCCGGCGTAGTCGCGCTGAATGTCCTCGGCAGTAAGCTCGGTGCCAAATACGCACTTCACGCCGGCCTCGGCCAGGCGACGATACTGATACTTGATCACGCGGGTGAGTTCCTGCTTTGCCGGCGGAACGGCTGCGATACGCATCTCGCCGCCCGGCTCGTCCTGCTTATCCACGAGCACCACGTTGTGACCGCGCTTGGCGGCAATGAACGCCGCCTCCATGCCCGCGGGACCGGCGCCCACAACCAGTACGTTCTTGGCCTCGGCGGCAGGCTCGTAGCCGGCCTCGTCGCGCTCCACGTCCGGGTTGACGGTGCAGGAGATGCGCTTGCCGAACATAATGCCGTTCAGGCAGCGCAGGCAGCCAATGCAGGGACGGATATCATCGGCGTTACCGGCAGCGGCCTTATTGCAGAACTCGGCATCGCACAGATTGGCGCGGCCCATCATGCAGATGTCGGCGGCACCGTCCTCGATCAGCTCCTCGGCAATCCATGCCTCGTTAATGCGGCCGACGGTAGCGACGGGAATGTTCACGTGCTTCTTAATCTCACGCGAGCAAGCGGCGTGCGAGGCCTGCTGCGTGCCAGCGGCGGGAATCGCAGAGCCGCGCTTGATGGTGGTGCCGCCCGACACGTGGATCATGTCGACGCCGGCCTTCTCCAAGCGACGCGAGACGTAGATCATGTCGTTGAGGGTCAGACCGCCATCGGTGTACTCGTCGCCCGAGATGCGGACGTCGATGATGAAGTCCTTGCCGCAGCGCTCGCGAATCTCGGCGATAACCTCGAGCAGGAAGCGCATGCGAGCATCGAGCGAGCCGCCGTACTCGTCGGTACGCTTGTTGTAGAGCGGGGTCAAGAAACCGCCGAGCATGCCGTGGGCGTGCGCCGCATGGACTTCGACGCCGTCGACGCCAGCCTTCTGCATACGCACGGCAGCGTCGCCAAACTGATGCGTGAGCTCGTGAATCTCGTCGACCGTGATGGGGCGCGGTGCCTCGCGGGCATAGGACGGGCCCACAAAAGACGGAGCGATCAGGCGCGGCGTGCCCGGAATGTTAAAGGCCATGTAGGCGGGGTGGAAGAGCTGCGGCATGATCTTGCAGCCGTACTCGTGGACGGCCGCGGCGAGCTTTTCCCAGCCGGGGATAAACGTGTCGTCGTAGCAGCACATGTCGCCCGGCAGATAGGTATAGGTGGGCTCGACCGTCACGACCTCGGTAATGATGAGGCCCACGCCGCCCTTGGCGCGGGCACGGTAATGATCGACCAAGTCATCGGTCACATAGCCATGATCGGCCAGGTTGGTAGATACCGGCGGCATAAAGACGCGGTTCTTGACCTCGGTCGTACCGACCTTGATCGGGCTAAAGAGCATCGGATAGGCGGAAGACTCCATACAGGGTTCCTTTCGTTTGAGCCGCTCGGCGGCAGTTGCTAACGTACATATCGTATCAGCAACCGCCGCGTCCGTACCCGCTCGCACTCCCCACCTTCAATCCCGACCCTCACAAAAAAGTTGCGGTGAAATACGGGGCAGCCGAGACTTTTGACAGCCAAGACAGTCCGTATTTCACCGCAAGTGATGGGCGGGGTGGAATTGAGAGCTCAGATAGCCAGTCATGCCCTCATCCGCCACTCCCTCACCTACAGCGCGCCGTCCAGCATAAGGTTCACCTTGAGCACGTTGACCGTGGGCTCGCCGAACACGCCGAGGAAACGGCCCTTGGTGCACGCGGCGATGATGTCGCGCACCTCGTCCTCACTTTTGCCCGTGGCCTTGGCAAGGCGCGGGACCTGATACTCGGCGGCATCCGGAGAGATCTCCGGGTCGAGGCCGGACCCCGAGCACGTCACCAGGTCGACGGGCACAGCGTCCATATCGGCATCGGGGTTGGCGGCGCGGATCTTCTTCACGCGCGCGTCCACAAGCTGCCGATACTCCTCACTCGCCGGGGACAGGTTGGACGGGGCACCATACGCCATGAGCTCGCCGTCTTCGCCTTCGACAATTGACACGTTCTGGATACGACCCCACATGTGGGCTTCGTCATCGAAGTTCTGGCCGATGAGCTCGGAACCCACAACCTTGCCGTCGACCGTAATAAGCGATCCGTTCGCCTGGTACGGAAACGCAAGCTGCGCGACGCCGGTCACCACGAGCGTGTATCCCAGGCCGCAGACGATGGTAAACAGCGCGAACACGCCAAGTGCGCGCGATGCGATACCTTTGAACATACATACCTCCGTCTACATCATGCCAATGCCGAACAAGGCCAGCAGCATGTCGATAATCTTGATGAATACGAACGGCGCCACGATACCGCCCAGACCCCACACCAGCAGGTTGTGGGTCAGCAGCTGGCCGGACGAAAGCTCGCGGTACTTCACGCCTTTCAGGGCGGCAGGAATCAGCGCGACGATGACCAGCGCGTTGTAGATAATGGCGGACAGCACGGCAGTCAACGGGCTGGTGAGCCCCAGGATGTTGAGGGCGTCCAACCCGGGGTAGATCGACGAGAATAGCGCCGGGATGATGGCGAAATACTTGGCGACGTCGTTGGCGACCGAGAAGGTCGTGAGCGAGCCGCGGGTCATGAGCAGTTGCTTGCCGATACGCACGATATCGATGAGCTTGGTGGGGCTGGAGTCGAGGTCGACCATGTTGCCGGCCTCCTTGGCAGCCTGGGTTCCCGTGTTCATGGCCACGGCGACATCCGCCTGCGCCAGTGCCGGCGCGTCGTTGGTGCCGTCGCCGGTCATCGCGACCAGATGGCCCTCATGCTGGAACGCGCGGATCTTCTCGAGCTTGCCCTCGGGCGTCGCTTCGGCCAGGAAGTCATCCACACCGGCCTCGGCGGCGATGGCGGCGGCCGTCAGCGGATTATCACCCGTCACCATTATGGTCTTGATACCCATGCGGCGCAGATCGGCGAACTTTTCCTTCACGCCGGACTTGATGATGTCCTTAAGGTAGACGACACCCAGCACACGTCGGTCCTTTGCCACGACCAACGGGGTGCCGCCCACCTTCGCAATGCGTTCGACGGCCTCGTCGCACTCCTTCGAGAACACTCCTCCGGCAGCCTCCACATAAGCGCGAACGGAATCAGCCGCACCCTTGCGAATCTCGCTGTCGGCGTAGTTCACACCGGACATGCGGGTCGCCGCGGTGAAGGGGATGAACTCCATGCCCTTATCCTCGAGTGTGCGGCCGCGCAGCCCAAACTGCTCCTTGGCGAGCACGACGATGGAGCGGCCCTCAGGGGTCTCATCC
Source organism: uncultured Collinsella sp. (assembly GCA_900542965.1). Classification (GTDB taxonomy): domain Bacteria; phylum Actinomycetota; class Coriobacteriia; order Coriobacteriales; family Coriobacteriaceae; genus Collinsella. The sequence continues at coordinate 23,583 of UQPY01000018.1, read as the reverse complement.
GCCAGAGAGGACAGCTGCGCGGCATCGGCGAGTTCTGCCGGATCGACACCGTCGACCGGAATGAACTCAGCGGCCTGGCGGTTGCCCAAGGTGATGGTACCGGTCTTATCGAGCATGAGGATGTCGACGTCGCCGGCGGCCTCGATGGCACGGCCGGACATGGCCAGCACGTTGGCCTCGTTCAGTCGGCTCATGCCGGCGATGCCAATGGCGGACAGAAGGGCGCCGATGGTGGTGGGCGCCAGACAGACGAGCAAGGCAACGAGCGTGGTCACGGCCGTGGGGTTCGCCATACCGTTGAGCCCTGCAGAGAAACTCGAGTAGCAGTACAGTGCGAGCGTCACGAGGATGAAGATGACGGACAGAGCAACCAGAAAGATCTCGAGCGCGACCTCGTTGGGGGTCTTCTTGCGGGCGGCGCCCTCGACCATGGCGATCATCTTATCCAGGAAGCTCTGGCCAGGCTCGCTGGTAATTTTCACCACAATCCAATCGGAAAGCACGGTGGTGCCGCCAGTGACGGCAGAACGGTCGCCGCCAGCCTCGCGAACCACGGGTGCAGACTCGCCGGTGATGGCCGACTCATCAACCGAGGCGGCACCCTCGATGACATCGCCGTCTCCCGGAATCTGCTCGCCGGCGCGCACGACCACCAGATCCCCGCGTGAGAGCTCGGTACCGGGAACGACCGTGAAGCGATCCTTATCCTCGACGGACTCGATGCGATGGGCCTCGACGTCCTTTTTCGCCGCGCGCAGGGAGTCTGCCTGCGCCTTACCGCGGCCCTCGGCAAGTGCCTCGGCAAAATTTGAAAAGAGGTCGGTCAGCCAGAGAATGACGGCAATGGCGATCACATAGTACGTGGGGACGTCGGCGTCCTGTACCCCAAAAATAGAGGCGATGGCCAGAATGGAGGTCATGGCGGCCGACAGCCACACCAGGAACATGACCGGGTTTTGGACCTGGACACGGGGGTCAAGCTTGGCAAATGAATCGCGCACCGCGCGGCTCATCATGTCTTTTTGCATAGCCATAAATCTGCGACTCCTTTACGCAACCATCTGGAAGAATTCGGCAACGGGACCAAGCGCCAACGCCGGGAAGAAACTCAGGGCGCCAATCAGCAGAACGACGAATACCAGCAGGAACACGAACATGGCATTGGTGGTGGAAAGCGTGCCGGCGCTCTCGGCGACCTTGCCCTTCCCGGCCAGCGAGCCCGCGATGGCGAGCGTGCCCACAATCGGCAGGAACCGCGCGAACAGCATCTCGATACCCAGCAGCACGTTGATCCACGGGATGTTGCAGTTCATGCCGGCGAATGAGGAGCCGTTGTTGCCGCCAGCCGAAGTAAGGGTGTACAGGACCTCGGAGAAGCCATGCGCCCCGCCGTTGTTGAGTTGGTCGACAAGACCGGGCACCATGCAGGCGATAGTGGAGCTCACCAGAATGGCGAACGGGGTGGCGAGACACAGAACCACCGCCCAGCGCATCTCGGTCGGCTCGATCTTCTTGCCCAGGAACTCGGGCGTGCGGCCGACCATAAGGCCGGCGATGAACACTGTGAGGATGGCGAAGCCGATCATGCCGTACAGGCCGCAGCCCACGCCGCCGAACACCACCTCGCCCAGCGCTATCTGGAGCATCTGGACAAACCCGCCGAGCGGGGTGTAGGAGTCGTGCATGGAGTTGACCGAGCCGTTGGAAGCAGCCGTCGTGAAAGCGGACCAGGTAGAAGAGGAGGCGATGCCAAAGCGGCTCTCCTTGCCCTCCATGTTGCCGCCCGCCTGGCCATCGGTCATCTCGATGTTGACCGCGCCGCCATCTGCCAGCTGCGGGGTGCCCGCATGCTCGTTGAGGGCGATGATGCCGGCGAAGATCACCAGCAGGATGAACATGGCGGCAAAGATGGCCTTGCCCTGCTTGGTGTTTTTGACGCCGATACCGAAGGTGAAGCAACAGGCGGCCGGGATCAGCAGCAGGCTGGTCATCTCGATGATGTTGGTGAAGGCACTGGGGTTCTCATACGGATGAGCGGAGTTCACTCCGAAGAAGCCTCCGCCGTTGGTGCCGGACTGCTTGATGGCGACCTGAGGAGCCGCGGGACCCTGGGGCAGGAACTGCTCGGTGACCACGCGCGCGCCCTCGACAACCTTGCCGTCGACCTTGACCGTGTCGCCCTCGATCCGGGCGCCGTCGATGACGCTCCAGCCGCCGTCTGCATTAGGCTGGACAGCGACGGGCTCTACGAGCTCAGCCTTCTGAGCCGGCTGGAAGTTGGAGATGACGCCACCGGCAGCCAGGCAGATGCCGAACACGAGGTTCAGCGGGATGAGCACATACAGGACGGTGCGGGTGAGGTCGACCCAGAAGGAACCCAGACCCTGCTCCTTGACCTGACGGAAGCCGCGGATGAGCGCGAACATGACCGCAATACCGGTGCCGGCGGACAAGAAGTTTTGCACGGTGAGGCCCATGAACTGCACAAAGTAGGACAGGGTGGTCTCACCGGAATAGGATTGCCAATTGGTGTTGGTTATGAAGGAGGCGGCCGTATTGAACGACAGGTCCCACGACACACCCGGCAGGTGCTGGGGATTGCCTGGCAAGAAAGACTGAAGCACCTGGAGTGCCACAAGAGCCACGAGGCCGATCCCCGAAAAGACCAGCACGCTCGCCAGATAGCGCCTACACCCCATCTGCTCTGCCGCGTCGATGCGAAGCAGACGATAGACGCCACGCTCCACAGGAGCAAACACAGGCGACAGGAACGTATGCTCACCATCCATGATATGGGCCATGAACCGACCGAGCGGAACGGCCAAGACGACGAGCACGGCAAAGTACAAGATGTACTGAATCGCAGCATCCATAGTTTACGAATCACTCCTCATCAGAATGTAGATGTAATAGATAAAGAGTCCAATGCAGACGACTCCGATGATGGGAATGAGGATGTCCATTTACCGCCCCTTTCACACGCGGTCCGATGTCTCGGACGCCTGCTCTCGCAAGCGCCTGGGGACAGTAAACGCTTCTAGGGATTAAAGAGGCGTGAGGGCCGGGGCTCACGTCCTTAAGATGCCGTAAAGATGCAGGTAGAAAGCACTATTGCGGCTGTAGTGCGCCTATACTCGACCTCGCGAGCATACAGTGGCGTCCTCACCGCGTATGCACGCATGGACAACGCTTCAGAAAGGCTACGCTATGCAGCGCGACGCATCGGACACTCGCGTCAATCCAGACCTCATCCTCAAGGCAATTGAGAAAGACGAGGTCGCCGATGACGCTCGAACCAGCCGGGGACATCTCAAGATTTTCTTTGGCTACGCTGCTGGCGCAGGCAAAACCTATGCGATGCTTCAAGCCGCCCACGCCGCCAAGCGGCGAGGTGTCGACGTCGTCGCGGGATACATCGAGCCACACGAACGTCCGGCAACTGCCCATCTTGCACAAGGGCTTGAGAACGTGCCCTGTAAACTCATCGAGCACAACGGCATTGCGCTCAGCGAGTTTGATCTAGATACGGCTATCGAACGCGCCCCTCAGCTCATCCTTGTCGACGAGCTTGCCCATACGAATGCGCCGGGGTCTCGCCACGACAAACGCTATCAAGACGTCGAGGAACTTCTACATGCGGGAATCGACGTCTATACGACCGTGAACGTTCAGCACATCGAGAGCCTAAACGACATGGTTGCATCCATCACCGGCGTTGTCGTGAGCGAACGAATCCCCGACCGTATCTTCGATGATGCCGACCAGGTCGAGCTCGTCGACATAGAGCCCGAAGACCTACTTGAGCGCCTTCGCGCCGGCCTCGTCTACCGTCCCGCACAAGCCGACCGAGCGCAACAGCATTTTTTACCGTCGAGAACCTCACCGCACTCCGAGAAATCGCGCTGCGCCGCTGCGCCGATCGCACCGGCCACCTCACAGATGCCGCACGCGTGCTGGGAAACCGTGACTACTACACCAGGGAGCGTATCTTAGTCTGTGTCTCCCCGGCGCCGACCAATCCCCGCATCGTCCGTGCCGCCGCACGCATGGCGAAAGCGTTTCGCAGCGAGCTCGTCGCCCTGTTCGTAGAGAGCCCGCGCACGCAAGCCATGAGCGATGATGAGCGCGCCAAGCTTGCAGCCAATATCGCCCTAGCCGAGCAGCTCGGAGCACATATGGAAACCGTCTATGGCGACGACATCGCGTTTCAGATCTCCGAGTTCGCGCGCCTGTCGGGTATTTCGAAGATCGTCATGGGGCGCACGGGCGAGCGCAGCAGCGTCCGTCAGGCCCTCTTCGGCCGCAAATCTCTCGTAGAACAGCTCATAACATTCGCCCCGAACCTCGACATTTACATCATTCCAGACCAGTCGACTCCGCCCTCCCGGCCCAAAGGACGCCGCCGCGCGGTCGCCCTGCAGCCGCCCAACAGCCGAAACGTGCTTCGCACGCTGGCCCTCTCTCTTGTCGCCACGGCGATCGGCACGGCTTTCCGCCATCTGGGATTTGCCGATTCCAGCATCATATCCCTCTATATCCTCACGGCCCTGCTGACCGCCGTCACCACGACGGGGCGTATCTGCACGATCGTATCGAGCGTGCTCTCTGTAGTGCTTTACAACTTCTGCTTCGTCACGCCTCTGTTTTCGCTCGCCAGCTACGACCGAAGCTATCTGGTCACGTTCGGCATCATGTTCGCTACCGCTATGGTCGCCGGCGAGTTAACTGCGCGCATCGCCGACAACGCCCGTACCTCCGCCGAGAACGCATTCAAAACGCGCGTACTCCTCGAAACGAACCAGCTCTTGCAGCAAGCCCATAGCGCGAAGGAGTGTGCCCGCGTCGCCATGAACCAACTCGTCAAACTGCTAAAACTCGACGTGGTCTTCTACACCGCCGAGCACGGCACGCTCGGCAAGACCCTCTATGAGTCCGCTGGCACCGAAAACCGATCCGCGTCGCTGTTCACCGACTACGAGCGCGCCGTTGCAACCTGGACCTACACCAACAACAAGCGCGCGGGCGCAAGCACGCGGACCCTGCCTGAGGCGCGCTGTCTCTACCTCGCGGTTCGTACCGGCGACAAGGTATTCGGTGTCATCGGCATCGACCTGGAGGGGCGCGAAATCGAAGCCTTCGAGCATTCGATCGTCCTATCTATCGTAGGTGAATGCGCCTTGGCGCTCGAAAGCGACCGGGCGGCGCAAGAGCGCGAAGAGGCTGCGGTCTTGGCGAAAAACGAGCAGCTGCGCGCCAACCTTTTGCGCTCCATCGGCCACGATTTGAGGACACCCCTCACGGCTATATCCGGATCTGCGGCAATCCTTCGGAAGAGCGACGAGAAGCTCAGCCTCGAACAACGCTGCGATCTTGCCGATGCCATCTACGACGACTCCCTCTGGCTTATCGATACCGTGGAGAACCTCCTCGCCATCACACGCGTCGAGGACGGCACCATTCGCCTCAACTTAACATCCGAGCTCATCGACGAAGTCATCGAGGCCGCCCTCAGCCATGTCGCCCAAGCATCGCATGGACGTGCCGTCACCATCGAGCACACTGACGACATCCTGCTGGTACGCATCGACGTCCATCTCATCATGCAGGTGCTTACGAATCTCATCATGAACGCCTTCAAGTACACGCCCGAGGACTCGACTGTCACCATCAGCGCGCGTCGCGAGGGTGCGTTCGTCGTGGTGGACGTCGCAGACGATGGGCCGGGTGTGGCAGACTGCGACAAGCCTCATATCTTTGAGCGCTTCTTTACCTCAGGCAATACGCGGCCCGTGGATTCGCGTCGAAGCATCGGCCTTGGGCTGTCGCTCTGCCGCTCCATCGTGGAGGCGCATGGCGGCGTCATCGAAGTTCGCGACAACCACCCCCATGGGGCCGTCTTCCGTTTTACCCTGCCCGCTGAGGAGATCGAGATTCATGAATAATGCCGCTAAGCCACGCATCCTCCTGGTCGAAGATGACCTGACCGTTCAAAACCTCGTTTCGACCGCGCTTGACCTCCACGGCTATGTCGTGAGCAAGGTTTGCAACGGCCAGGCCGCCATCATGGATGCGGTGTCGCACGGCCCCAGCCTCATCATGCTCGACCTCGGCCTTCCCGACATTGACGGTATCGAGGTCATCACGAAGATCCGAAGCTGGTCGGCAGTCCCCATTATCGTCATTTCGGCGCGCACCGAAGATTCCGACAAGATTGCAGCACTTGACGCAGGGGCAGACGACTACCTCACCAAGCCCTTTTCTGTGGATGAGTTGCTCGCGCGCGTCCGCGCGAATTTGAGGCGCTCCTCGATGGCGTCGAGCGAGTCGACAGAAGCGAGCACGTTCGACAACGGTCCGCTGCATATCGACTACGCCGCGGGATACGCGACGAAAGACGGACGCGAGCTCTCGCTCACCCCAACCGAGTACAAATTGCTCGTCCTTCTGGCGAAAAACGTCGACAAGGTGCTCACCCACACCTTCATCACCCGCGAGATATGGGGCACGAGCTGGGACAGCGATCTGGCGAGCCTGCGCGTGTTCATGCGCACCCTGCGCAAGAAGATCGAGGCAGACCCCTCTCATCCCAAGATGATTCAGACGCACATGGGTGTCGGGTACCGCATGCAGCGTCTCTAGCCCACCCCACAAAAAGTTGCGGTGGAATACGGATTAGATAAGGCCTTTGACAGCCAAAACAGTCCGTATTTCACCGCAACTGATGGGTGGGATGGGTTAGAGGCCCAGATAGCTGGTCATGCCTTCGACGGCGAGCTTGGCACCGGCCACGGCATGGACCACGGTGAGCGGGCCGTTGACCACGTCGCCGGCGGCAAAGACGCCGGGCACGGTGGTCATGCCGTGCTCATCGACCGAAAGCAGGCCGCGATGGTCGGTCTCCAGACCGCCCGTTGTAAGCACGAGCTTGTCCTTGGGCACCTGAGACGCCGCAATCACAACCGTGTCGGCAGACGCATGGTCGAGTTCTTCCTCGTAGCCCACCACGTTGTTGTCCTCGTCAAAGATAGCCGTCTCGAACACCGGACCGTTGTCGTCGATGGCGCAGATCGCCTTGCCGCACACAATCTCGGCACCGTCAAGCTCGGTCAGCTCCACCTCGTCATCGATGGCAGAGATATGGCGCGATCGGGCGTACACGGTAACCTTGCGAGCACCCGAGCGCAGGGCCGTGCGGGCAACATCCATGGCCACATTGCCGGCGCCGATAACCGCCACGTTCTGCCCGATTGCCACGCTCGTGGGATCGACCAGATAGTCGATACCAAACAGCACATTGCCGCGCGACTCGCCGGGAATACCCAGCTTTCGAGCTCGCCAGGTGCCGGTACCAACAAAGACCGCATCGTAACCGTCGCGCAGCAGGTCATCGATGTGCAACGCGCCGCCGATGGTGGTCGAAGGGCGCACGCGCACGCCGAGCGAGCACATCACGTGACGGTACTTTTGCACGAGCGCACGGGGCAGGCGGAACTCGGGGATACCGTACTCCAGCACACCGCCGATCTCGGGGCGCTGTTCAAATACCGTGACGGCACAGCCCAGCTGGGCCATCTTAATGGCCACGGTAATACCGGCAGGACCGGAACCGACCACAGCAACCTGTTTGCCGCACGACGGCGCGGGCGTCCACTCCTTACGATCCAAATACGCTGTGGAGATGTAGTGCTCGATGCTCGAGAAATGTACGGGTGTGCCCTTGCGGCCCTGAATGCAAGCACCCTCGCACTGGCCCGAATGGTTGCACACCACGGAGCAGACCGCGCTCATGGGATTGTTCTGGAACAGCAGCTCGCCCGCCTCTTCTAGACGACGCTGCTTGAACAGGTCGATGACCTGAGGAATAGGCGTCTGAACCGGGCAGCCCTTAATCTGGCAGAACGCCCTTTTACAACCCAGGCAACGATTTGCTTCCTCGACAATGTGGATAGCCACGCGATTCCCCTCTGATTCGCATCAACACAATAACGGGCAGTTCCAGATGCTGCCCAGTACCGGCAAGACGGCCGCCCGTAGCGGCCGCCAGCCACGCTACATCTCCCGATGCGCACCTTCGCAACGAGCAGACATACGCTCGAGCGTCGTCAAGCAGCCGGCTGCCGTCGCCGGCACGCTGTTCTCGACCACACACGGAATGCCCGGGCAGGCGGCAGCGGCCCAGGCAACGACGGGCTCAAAGTCGTAGCGACCCGTCTCGCCCACGCCATGGCACACCAGACGCGAGCCCGTGCCGTCACACCAGCCGGCCTCATCCTCGTTATCCACGACTTCGTAGTCCTTGGCATGCAGCACGCGAACCTTGCTGCCACACAGATAGAGCATGTGCGACGTAATCTCCTGCGCCTCACCGACAACGCTGGGGTGCAGCAGCGACACCGGGTCGTAAATCACGCCGAGCGCCGAGCTCGGCACACGCTCGAGCACCTCGCGGCAACGCTGGGGCGTGTTAACCGTCTCGTTCCAGCCGGGCTCGATCAAAATCTGCCCGCCCATGGCCTCGGCGCGCGTGCAGACATATTTGAGAGCCTCGACAAACGCATCGAGTGCCTCGTCGGTCATGCGGTCGTCCGCCACGGCGTTCTGCACATTGGGACGACCGGTCTCGGTACCCACCGGGCAACCGCCGAGCATCTTGGCAAAATTCAGGCATGCCTCGTACTCGGCAAAGTTGTCCATAAGCTGTTGGCGATCGGGGGTCGCCAGGTTTTTATAGCAACCGAACACAGCAACCGAAACCCCCGCCTCGTCGAGCACCGCGCGAAGGTGGTCGGCAAGCTCGCGCGTAAGGCCCAAACGGTTGATGCCCATCGACTTATAGAGCACCTTGCTCGGCAGCTGGATGCACGAAAAGCCCAGCTCGCCCGCCATGCGAATGCGCTCCTCGACCGTTCCCTGCGGAAGGTCGTGCAGGCGCACGCCCGGAGTAATGGCTCCCACGCTATTCACATCCCTTGCAAGCGTTGATGCCCGGGGTGTATCCGCCAAATGGGTCCTCGATGGAGCACACGCCCGAAGGGGCCAGCGGGTCGCGCTTGCCGGCCAGCTTGTCGTGGTGCATGGTCTCGATATAGGCCAGCACCAGCGGCGCCACGCCCTTCGCGTCGTTTTTGACGATGGGCTCGCTCATGTAGTAGCCAAAGGTACCCTCGCGGTGCGTGGTGTTGCCCAGGCCCGCAACCAGGCAGATGTTGTCGAGCGCCAGCTGTCCATCATGCTCGGACAGGCAGGTCTCGCAGATGCCGTCGAAGGCACGACGACCATACTGGTAATAACGCTCGCCCAGCACGCCCAAGCGCACGCCCTTCATGATGGCATTGGCAAAGATGGCGCTACCGCTCTCCTCCAGATAGTTGGGGGCGATGTTGGGCAGGTTGATGACCTGATGCCACATGCCGGTCTTCTCGTCCTGATACGGCAGCATGGCGTCGATCAGGTCGTGGAACATCTTGCGAATCTCGTCCTTCTCGGCTGACATCGAAGGCGGCATGAGCTCCCAGGTATCGATGAGTGCCATGGCAAACCAGCCCTCGGCGCGCAGCCAGAAGTTAGCCGAAAGGCCGGTGACCGGGTCGCACCAGAACTGTTTGCGGCTCGCGTCGTAAGCGTGATAGTACAGACCGTTGAGGGGGTTGCGCATCAGGTCATGCACGACCTGGAACATATGGAAGCTGTCCGAGCAGGCACGACGGTTGTGGAAGCTCAGCTCGTACTGCATGTAGAACGGCTGGGCCATATACATGCCATCGAGCCAGATCTGGTTGGGATAGACGGCCTTGTGCCAAAACACGCCTTCTTTGGTGCGCGGCTGGGTCTCGAGCTGGCGGTAGATGGTGTCCATGGCGGCACGGTACTTGGGCTTGCCCACCAGGTCATACAGCTTGTAGAGGGTCTTGCCCGCATTGACGTTATCGAGGTTGTAATCCTGCGGGTTGTAATGCTTGATGGTACCGTCGTCCTGGACAAAGAAATCGATGTAGTCATCGGCAAAGGTCAGGTAGCGCTGCTCACCCGTGATCTCGTACAGCTCGATGAGCGCCTTGATCATGCAGCCGTCGATATAGTTCCAGGTGTTCTCCTTGCCGGCGCGAATCTTTTCGATATTCCAAGCCGGCGCCTGCGGCGTAGAGGTTTCGATCAACTGCTCGATATAACGGTCCAGGATTTGATTGCAACCCATTGCTGTCCCCTCTGACATAAACGATAGGTGAACGTTACCCCTAGTGTAACGCGAACGGGGAATATAGGGTGAACGTTAACCCTATATTCCCCGCAAACGGCAGACTTTTAGCGGCAAACGGCGGTGAGACCCGCGGCGATGCGATGCGCCAGGCGCTCATAGCCGGCAGGACTGTAATGCAGACCGTCCGGCATATAGAGCTCGCGGTGCTCTGGCAAAAACGGGCTGATGCCACTTTGCGCATACAGGTCAATCACCGGAACGGAGTAGCGGTCACAGACCTCGAGCATCGCCTTTACGTAGGCGACCTGCGTCAACCCCAGGTGATTGAGCTCATCGCTTGCCGGGATATCCTTCTCGTGCTTACCGCTCGTCTTGCACGGCGTCATAAACACAAGCTTTGCCTGGGGCGAACGCGCCGTGATGGTGCGGATCAGGTAATCGAGTGCACCATAGAACTCGTGCACATCGGTACTGCCCAACTCGCCAAGCGGCACGTTGCGGCTAAAGTCGTTGACGCCGCCAAAGACGATGTAGATATCAGCCGCATTGCCGATGCCGTCCAGGCGCTCGACAAACGAATCGCTGCGGTCGGCCTTGATGGCGATACGCGAACCCTTGATGCCAAAGTTCTCGACGACCGCGCCTCCCAGCAGCGTGCCCAGATGCGAGGTCCACGAGATGTCGTTGCCTCCCCCACCGCAGCCGTTGTCGCCCCAGGTCGTTGAGTCGCCAAAGCAGCAAATGGTCGATTCACTCAAACTCTTCGTTTCCATAATCTTCTCCTCATCCGCCCATCGGCGGTCATACAGGAACGTACCGTTTCTTCGCAGCATGCCGAGGGGCTATGCACGGGCGCATTCCGCAACGTGCGAATCGAGCCATTCGATATCCTCGGCAAGATGTGCCACGCCCAAATGGTGTTCACCCGGACACACCTCGTGCCGCAGGCCATCTCTGCGACCCAGCAACTTGTAGGCATCGCGCACGATCTCGAGCTGCTCGTCAACATTTTTCAGCCCGCGCGAACCGTTCAGATGATCCTCTTCGCAGCTTTGCACCAGCAGCGGATGCGGCGCGATGAGCGAGGCAATATCGCCCATGTCGAGTAAGCGCCAAAGTCCGGGTGTGTAGTTGCAGCTGCAATTGCCATTGAGATGCAGCAGCGAATCGTCGACACCGTACAGATAGCCCGAGACAAACGCCTTGCGCACACGCGGGTCGAGTGCGGCCAGGTACAACGTCATGTAGCCGCCACCCGAAAAACCAAAGCAACCCAGGTCATCCATGGCAATGTCGCCGCGCGCCTCCAAGTAATCGATCAAGCGCATGTTGTCCCAGACGTTGAGGCCCGCGACCGTAAGACCCAGTGGCTCGGCCATACGTGCCTGATTCAGGCACGTACCGCGCAGGTAGCTGTTCTCGTCATCGCCCTGACCCTTCCAGTCACGACGGTATCCCCAGCCGCGCGCGTCGGGGCAGACGGTCACGTAACCCATGCGTGCCAAACGCAGACCGTAGTCGTAATTGAACTTACGCACGGCATCATCGACCGCCGGCACGCCCGTCACGCCCGCAACACTTGCGGCGCCTGCTCCCTGATGGCCATGCGGGCAGATATAGCAACACTTGCGGCCGCGCGCATCGAGCTTAGGCGACTGCGGCTCGAGCAGGTAGAACGGCATCCAAACGTCGCGCTCCACCTGCAGCATCGCATGGGTGCGCACGATACCGCCGGCAATCTGCACCCGATCGAGTTCGCGCGCCTCAATCGACACGCGATCCATAATCGATAGGCCCAACAGGTCAAACAGCCGAACCCTCGTCGCAATCTGCCATGCCTCAAAGTCTTCGGGCGTCGTGCCCTTAAATGCGGCGGAGCGGCCCTCACGCTTAAGGCGCTCACGAAATGCCAGTTCGTCTTCGTAATAGGTGTCGATATGCACCGTGCGACCGTTATCGGAAAGACTGTCGGTCTCCGCAGCGTCGCCCGGGCCACCTTCGGGGTCCCAGCCGTCCGCACCGGAAAGCACCTGTTCGCGGGCGTATCGGGTAGTGGCTGTCGCATCGAGCTCGTGCGCCCATGGCGCCCAGTTTTCGGCATCATTCGCCGGGCCATGTAGGCTTGCACCAGCGTAGTGCGCCCTCTCGTGCGCCGCTGGCTTAGCCCAATCCCACCAACCTTCGCGCTTGATATGCTGTCCCAGCCAGCAATCGATCAGCACGGTCTGGGCCCACTCACGCCAAGGACGACCCAAATAGACCGAATCCGGTGCCACATCTTGCGCGGCTGTAAACGAGCAGCCGTGGAACACGAAGCCATATGGCTCTCCCTCAGGCGTCGATGCCGCCGTCACGTAACCGTTCACGTCCATATTGCGGTTGAGCGAGCGGATCTCGCACCCCTCAAAATAGGCACACGCGCCGCCAAAGATAAAGTCGACATCGCCCTCAATCCGGCAGCGTCGGAAATACTGACGGCCCACCCGACGCGGCGCAAACTGCTTGGGCCCAATGAATCCGCCCGGTTTGACTTCGCGCGGGGGCAACGGGCCCAAAAACAGCGTGTCTTGGCGCCCCGTAATGCAACAGGCGTCGACCACCAAACGGTCGCCGTCGGCGTACAGGGCAATCGCCTGCCCCACCTCGCGACCGTCTCCGGCATCGTTGACGATCGTGAGGTTCTCGAGCCGCACGTCATCAGCATCGACCAAAACGGTATAGGTCCTAAACGTGCCGAGCGTACCGTCGACACCCGAACCATCCTTCGAGGGCATCTTCGCACCCAGGCTGCCCACGATGCGCACGCTGTCAGCCGTCTCGCCCACCAGCGTCACATGCGGCCGACGAATCTCGACCCGCTCGCAATACTCGCCCGGATCGACATGAATCGTCACCGGCCGCTCAGTATCCGAATAGAGCTGATCGGCTGCCTCCAAGGCTTCGGAAATCGTTGGATACGCTCCTGCAGCAGTTCTCGAAACGCGCAGCGTATGGATGTTTTCGCTCATCGACCATCACGCTCCCAGGCAGCGAACTGCTCAGGCCAGCCCTGAGCCTGCGGCTGAATATGCTCGGCACAGCCCTTAAAAGCCGTTTGGACCGTGGCAAGCGATGCCCCATGCTTTCCATGGGGAAAGACATGCAGGCTAAAGCCAATCCCGTGGTCGGCAAGCGCCTGCGCAAGCAAGAGGCTGTTTTGGACCGGCACCGATTTGTCCTCGGCGGTATGCCATAAAAACGTTCGGGGAAAGCCCTCGCTCACCATGTTCTCGACCGACAACTTTTGAGCCAAAGCGTCATCGGCACCCGTTAGGTGTTCAAACGAACCACGATGGGCATAGGCTCCCGAGCTCACAACCGGATAACCCAAGCAAAGCGCATCGGGTCGAATCGACTCAGGCGATGCCGCGATCGACTCTGCAAGCCAGGGCTGGTTCCAAAGCGCCCCAAGCAGGCCAACCAAATGCCCGCCGGCCGAAAAACCCATGACCGTAATCCGGTCGGGATCGACACAGAACTCCGCCGCATGGCCTCGGACGATATCGACCGCTCGCGCAAGCTCCTGCAACGCCAGCGGATACACAGCCGGAGCGACCGAATAGTTCAGCACAAATGCCTGGTAGCCCATCGCCAACAAACGGAGCGCCACCGGCTCGCCCTCGCGAGGCGAAACGTGATCGTAGCCGCCTCCCGGCACGATCACAACTGCAGGCAGCGGTTTTAAATCATAAGCATCTTCGGTCGGGGCAAAAGCATAAGACGTAATCGTGGCAGACGAGCCATCGACCCCGACAGGAATCGTTTTATTGAGCATGAATTCCCTTTCGCCATAATGCGTTGCGCAGCGCACGCGGCCGCATCGCATAAGGGCTGCATTGCCGGCCTATCCGACAATGCAGCCCTGGTCATCAATCCGGGTTAGGAACGGACGATCTTGTCAACGTTTTGGAGTTGCAGTTCCTCGCCGTCCTGGCCCTCAACAACCACATTTTGCAGGTCGAGCACCTTGACGTTTTGCGCGATGATGCCCTGGCGCACCATGGGCTCAACGCCGCAGGCCATGGCCGGGACAAAGGGCTCGGCATCCTCCGCGAAGGTCACGTGGACATCCTGGAACGTCAGGCGCGTTACCTTGCTCTCGGGCAGGCCCGTGATGTAGGCCACGGCGGCATGGCAGTTGGTGGCCTCGATATCGCGGAACGTCGTGGCACCAAAGCCGGGCGTGCGATCATCGACGGGCAGTGCCTCGCGGTTCTGGACGTAGTCGGTCTTGCCGTCCTTATCGCAGAAGTAGAACGAGTTGACCACGAAGGGTGTGAGCACCTCGTCCATGCGAATGTGCTCGAAGGTGATGCCCTCGTTGACGGCGTCCTTGCCGCGACCGCGACGGGTCTTGACGCGCAGGCCGCGGTCGGTGCGCTCGAACAGACACTTGCTCACGGTAAGGTCCTTGATGCCGCCGGCGGCCTCGGAACCCAGAACCACGGCACCATGGCCATCGTGCATGTAGCAGTGCGAGATCAGCACGTCGTGCGTTGCGGGGCGAAGCTCGGGCTCAATGCCCAGCTTGCCGCTCTTGATGGCGATGCAGTCGTCGCCCACCGAGAACTGGCAGCCCAGGATGCGGACAAAGCCGCAGCTCTCGGGGTCGAAGCCGTCGGTGTTGTGGGAGTTCTTGGGGCCCTCTATGGACAGGCAGAGCGCATCGACGTGCTCGCACAGAATGGGGTGGATGTTCCACGCTGGGCTGTTGCGAACGGTGAAGCCGGCCAGGCTCACGTTCTCGCACTCGGACAGGAAGATCATGCGCGGACGGGCGACCTCGCGGCCCTCTTCGGGACGGAAGATATTCTTAAAGTCCTTGTTCCACCAGTTGTCCTCGGCAAAATCGGTCTGACCGTCAATCGCGCCGCGACCATAGATGCACACGTCGTGCACGCCCAGACCCGTAAAGGTAGAACAGTAGGTCGAGAAACTCTCGCCCTCCCAGCGGCCCAGGGGCAGCATATCGGTGCCGGCATACCCGGCACCCTCGTTGCCCGTGACCGTTCCCGGAATGTAGGCAAGCGCGGCACGATCGTGGCGGGCCAGCAGCACCGCTCCCTCGGCGAGCTCGATGTTGATATTGCTCTTAAGGAAGAGGGACTTGATGCGATAACTACCGGCGGGGATCAGCACGCGGCCGCCCTTGGGGCAGGCCATGATGGCAGCCTGGATGTTGGTGGTGTCGTCGTGCTCGGCATCACCCTTGGCGCCACAGTCGCGAACGTTGATGGTAAAGGGCTCAGCCGGCGTGGTGACACCTACGCTCAGCTCACGCTCGCCACAAACAAAACGAACCAGGTTGCGCTTGCCGGGGGTCAGGCCGTCGACATAGGTCTCGACCGTATTCGTGGTACCAGCGGGCTCGTCGTTGACAAAGATCTCCCACGTATCGGCACAGGTAAAGTAGCCGCCGTCGTCAAGCTCGATCACGGCCGCGCGGGCGTTGCGCCAGATAACGTTCGTCTCCATGGATTTCTCCCTCAAAAAGATGCTCTAAAGGCAAATTGTACGCTGTTAAAAAAGGGCCGTGCCTGCCGGCGGAATTCCGGTGGCACGGCCCTGTGATTTGGACGATATGTCGGCCTTACTCGGCGGGGGTTACGCTACCGTCCTGGAAGCCAACGTTGTTGTGGGCAAAGCAGTCCTCGTACTTAAAGCCGGAGAGCTCCTCGCAAAGCGCCTTGACCTCGGGCTTGACGTCGGCCATCTTGCCACCCTCCTTGACGCGGTGAATCTCGTCGCAAAGGATGTCGCACTGCTCCTTGTCAATCTTTATGCCGCGGGCAAGGACGGCCGCGAGCAGGAAGAAGCCGGCGCAGCCGATGAGCATGTAGCCGCAAATGTACAGAGGCACGGTGGCGGGCTGGGTCACGGCGTCGCTGTTGCCGGCGGTCTGAATGAAGCCGGAGGCAGCAAGGACGATAGCCCATACGTTGACGGCGATAGCCTGGGCGATCTGCTGGCAGAGCTGCTGTGCGGAGCTGTAGATGCCCTCGCGACGACGCAGGGTGATGAGCTCATCGACATCGGGGATGTAGTTGAGCAGAACATCGGGCAGATACTGGAAGCCAACGTAGAAGAACTTCCAGATGGCGAAGATGATGGGGTAGGCGATCATGGCGATGGCGACCGTGGAGGTGCCGTTGATCTGACCAAAGGCGAAGTAGTTGTAGGCAATGATGCACGCAGCGCAACCGACATTTGCGAGGTACCAAGACTTGTGGAAGCCCTTCTTGGCCATGAGGGCGACCCAGATGGCGGTGCAGACGATAGCGACGACCTTGCCAGGCATCTCCATCACGGACTCGTAGGACTTAGGAATCTGCAGGCAGTAGACGATGAAGAAGGACAGGCAGGCAGACCAGCAGGCAGCAGCAAGCTTCGTGGAGACCTGTGCATACAGGACCTTGCGGAAGGACTTGTTGCGGAAGGTGGAGATAACGTCGATGAAAAACTTCTTGATACCCTCGCCGACGCTCTCGATCTTCTCCTGAGCGACCTCCTCGGGGGTGTGCTCCCACGTGGACAGGTACACACAAAGCAGCGAGATTGCCATGACCGAAGCGTTGACCGTAGCGATGATGAAGTAGCTAAACGGGTTGGTCTCGCCGAAGGTGCCAAAGCCAAAGCCGACGAGTGCTGCCATCAGGAAGCCGGCGGCGTTACCAAAGAGGTGCTTGTAGCCGGTGAGGTACGTACGCTCCTTGAAGTCATCGGTCATCTCGATGGTAAGCGGCGACAGGTTGGCGGTGCAGAACGTGTACGCGACGTTGTAGATCAGGTACAACACAAAGTAGTACGGGAAACCAAACGGCGTAGCCACAAAGATGAGCGGCTCGGCGACCATCATCGGGATAGCCAGCAAGATCCAGAAACGGCGGCGGCCAAAGATGCGGCCGATCTTGGTAGCGTAGAAGTTATCGGCCACAAAGCCCATGAGCGGGCACAGAATGGCGTTGAGATAGATGGCGAACGAGCTGATCAGCGCAGCCTCGCCTGCGGACAGACCGCACTCCGTGGACAGGAACAGCACCATGTAGCTGTGCGTAAAGCTCAGGGCACCGGAGTTGAGCATGCCGCCCATACCAAAGCCCAAGCGCGTCCAGAATGTGATCTTACGCTTTTTTCCGATCTTATTAGTCATCGAGCTCCCTCTCTTTTCTCGATTGTCTTGCAGCAAGACATTGGAGTCCACACTGACATCTGTCTGCCCAGCGTTCAGGGTGAACGTTTAGTTAGATTATGCGCGATTGCTTACGACAGGTGAACGTTCACTTGAATAATATCCTTGAACGGTCGATTTTTACCGCTGAACGGACACAATTGAGCTTCTTGGTTCTGTTTTCTGCTGGTAAAGGTGCCATATTGGGCAAATATGCAAAAGGTGAACGTTTATTGTGATTTCCATTTCATGCACGCCGTAAGCAAAACGGTCCCGCCGGGACTACTCCCGACGGGACCGTTATTTAGGCACTATGTTCGGATGCGCTTGCCGCTACAGGCAGACGCCGTCCTTCCAGATGCTAATCTCGTGACAGCCACGACGCTCGGCACTCGTGAGCTTACCGCTCGCCGTCTGTAGCACCAGCTGGTACAAATCGTGAGCGGCCTCGTCGAGTGTGCGCTCACCCGTGGCAATCACGCCGGCGTTAAAGTCCATCCAATTGGCCTTATGGTCGCACAGACGCTGGTTGGTGAACACCTTGAGCGTAGGCGCCGGCGCGCCAAACGGCGTGCCGCGACCGGTCGAGAACAGAATCACGTGGCAGCCAGCAGCCGTCAACGCCGTGGTGGATACCATGTCGTTGCCCGGACCGCACAGCATGTTCAGGCCGTGTTTAGTTGCCTGGCCGGCATACGGCAGCACGTCGACGATGGGGGCAGATCCGCCCTTTTGCACGCAGCCGCAGCTCTTGTCCTCGAGCGTGGTAATACCGCCGTCCTTGTTGCCGGGGCTCGGGTTCTCGTAGACGACCTCGCCGTGGCTAATAAAGTAGCCCTTAAAGCCATTGAGCATGTCGGAAGCGGCGTTAAAGACCTGCTCGTTCTCACAGCGATCGAGCAGGATACTCTCGGCGCCAAACATCTCGGGCACCTCGGTAAGCACCGACGTGCCGCCGCGGGCGACAACCATATCACTCATGCGACCGATCGTGGGATTGGCGGTAATGCCCGAAAGGCCGTCGGAGCCGCCGCACTTAAGGCCAATAACCAGCTCGGAGGCCGGAATGGGCTCGCGCTTGGCCTGCTTGGCGAGGTCTGCCAGCTCGGCCAGAATCTTGTGGCCCTCGATCTGCTCGTCGGCTACATCTTGGCAGGTGAGAAAACGAACGCGCTCGTGATCAAAGTCACCGAGCTCGTCGAGCACCTGCTGGTGCGTGCAGTTCTCGCAACCGAGCGACAGGAATAGCACGCCGGCCGCATTAGGATGACGCGAGAGCGCCACCAGCAGACGACGCGTCTGGACATGGTCGGCGCCGGTCTGCGAGCAACCGAACGGATGCGGGAAGTAGTAGACGCCCTCCAGCGAGCCATCGACCAGATCCTGGGCCTGCTCACACATGGCACGGGCGACTTCGTTGACACAGCCGACCGTGGGGATGATCCACAGCTCATTACGCGTCGCGGCACGACCGTCGGCGCGGCGGAACCCCATAAAGGTCTCGGGCTCAACCGGCTCAACGACCGGATGTGTGGGGTTGTAGGTGTACTCGACCTCGCCCGAAAGGTTAGTCTTGACATTATGTGTATGAAGCCACTGACCGGGCTGGACATCGCCCGTCACATGGCCGATAGGAAGGCCGTACTTGATGACGTCCTCCCCCGCGGCAATCGAGCGCACGGCCATCTTATGACCCTGCGGAATATCCTCCGCGGCCACGACCTCGCCCACCCCGGGAACCGCGACGGCGGTGCCCTTGGCAAGCGGCGACAGCGCGACGATCACGTTGTCGGCCGGATTGATCTGGATAGTGTTCATTGCAAATGGTCCTAACCCTACAGGTTGAGCAGAAGTCGAGACGCGGGCACGCCGTCCCGCGCCCGCGTCTGCGCCGGAAATTTACGCCTGAGCGTTGGCGAAGGCCTGCTTGGCACCCTCGGTGCGCACGACGGCGAGCGCACTGACGACAAACTCCTCAAGACCGGCGATCTGCGTAAGGTCCTCGCCCCACATCTGCTCGTTGGTGAGCACGTCGTGCACCAGCTGGGCATCGTCGGCGCCGGCATGGGCGGCGTAGAAGTCGAGCACGAAAGCGTCGTCCTGAGCGGTGTACTCGGTGCCGTCGGAGCGACGCAGGTGCAGGCCGTCGCCCTCGCGGGACACGAGCTCCTGCGTGTAGAAGGAGATGAGCGTAGCGAGGCTCGTGGCCAGGCACTTGGGCAGGTTGCCGGTCTCGGCAACGTAGTCCTTGAGCGTGGGCAGGTCGCGAGCGCGCCACTTAGCCGTGGAGTTGAGGCAGATGGAGAGCAGCGCATGATCAATAAACGGGTTGTCGAAGCGGTTTTCGACGGCGGCGGCAAAGGCCTTGCAGTCCTCGACATCCAAGTCGGCGGCAAGCGTCGGAATGACCTCGTCGTAGAGCATGGTGTTCATGAAGCCGCGAATGGTCTCGTCATGCATGCAGTCGCGCACGATATCAAAGCCGGCAACCCAGGAACCCGGAACGAAGGCGGTGTGGGCACCGTTGAGGATGCGGACCTTGCGCTTCTTGTATGGGGTGACGTCGGGGGTCACAAAGACACCCGGCAGACCAGCCTTCACAAAGGGAAGCTTCTCGGCAAGCGACTCGTCGCCCTGGATGCCCCACATCTGGAAGGGCTCGCGCACGGCCAGGAAGGGATCCTCGTAGCCCAGACGCTCAGCCACCGCGGCGGCCTCGGATGCGTCGCGGATACGGCCCGGTACGATGGTGTCGACGAGCGTGGTGCAGACGGTGCAGTCGTTAGCCATCCACTGCGCAAACTCGTCCTCCCAGCCCCAGTCGTTCACGTACTGGTTCATGATGCGCAGCAGCTCCTCGCCGTTGTGATCGATGAGTTCGCAGGCGAGCACGATGACGCCCGGCTTGCCGGCGGCCCAGCGGGTGTGGAGCACCTGGGCAAGCTTGGCGGGGAAGCTCGCGGGCGGCATGTCGTCGGCCTTGCAGGACGGATCGTAGGCAATGCCGGCCTCGGTGGTGTTGGAGACGATAATCTCCAAATCGTCGGAGACGGCGACCTCCATCATGGCGCGGTAGTCGTCCTCGCGATACGGATTGAGGCAGCGGCTGCAGGCGCTGATCACACGGGACTCGTCGACCGTGTTGCCGCTCTCCTTGCCGCGCACCAGCACGGTGTACAGGTCGTCCTGGGCATTGATGCCGTCGGCAAAGCCAAAGGCGCCGCTGATGGGCTGCACCATGACAACCTTGCCGTTCCAGCCGGTTGCCTCGTTGCCCATGTCAAAGAAACGGTCGACGAAGGCGCGCAGGAAATTGCCCTCGCCAAACTGCAGAACCTTCTCGGGCGCGTCCTTGGGCAGCAGGTAGCCCTTGTAGCCGATCTTCTCGAGCGTCTCGTAGCTGATGTTCTCCATCGATGTCTCTCCTTAGATTGCTGTTAGCGTGCAGGCAAAACGGGGGCGCCGCGTGTGGCAACGGCGCTCCCGAGTTCGGTGTGGTTCGATGCGGGTTTAGGCCTCGACGGTATCCAGGTCAAAGCCAAAGTAGCGGACCGCGTTGTTGTAGCTAATGTCGCGCACGATGGCTCCCAGCAGCTCCATGTCGGCCGGATACTTGCCCTGCTCGACCCACTCGCCGATCACGCCGCACAGCACGCGACGGAAGTACTCGTGACGCGGGTAGGACAGGAAGGAGCGGGAATCGGTAAGCATGCCCACAAAGTTGCCCAGCACGCCCTCGTTAGCCAGAGCCGTGAGCTGCTCGCGCATACCGACCTCGTTGTCGTTGAACCACCAGGCGGAGCCGTTCTGGATCTTACCGGCAGTCGGAGCCTCCTGGAAGCAGCCCATCACGGTATCGATCATGGTGTTGTCGATGGGGTTCAGGCTGTACAGGATGGTCTTGGGCAGACCCGTGGACTCCTGGATGGAGTTGAGGAAATCGGCCAGCTGGTCGGACGGCGTGTAGTTGGAGATGCAGTCGTAGCCGGTGTCGGGACCGAGATTGGCGAACATAGCGCGGTTGTTGTCACGCTTGCAGCCAAAGTGCAGCTGCATGGCCCAACCCAGACGGACATACTCGCCGGCGACGAACTGCATAAAGGCCGTCTTGTACTTGAGGACCTCGTCCTCGGCAAGCGGCTCGGCGGCAAGGCCCTTGGCAAAGATAGTCTCGATCTCGTCGGCGGTAGCCGGAACGTACATAACGTAGTCGAGCGCGTGGTCGGAAGCGCGGCAGCCCAGCTCGTGGGCAACGTCGTAGCGCTTGGAGATGGCGGCCTTCATGCCCTCGAAGTCGCTGATCTCAACGCCGGCAACCTCGGAGAGATGCTTGCAGTAGTCGGCGAACTCCTGGCCACGCTCGATGCGCAGGGCGGCATCGGGGCGCATGGCGGGAACGACCTGGACGTCAAAGCTGTCGTCGGCGGCAATCTTCTTGTGCCACTCAAAGCTGTCGGCGGGGTCGTCGGTAGTGCAGATCATGCGGACGTTGGACTGCTTGATCAGGTTGCGGCAGGTAAAGCTGGCCTCAGCGAGCTTGGCGTTGGCAAGGTCCCAGACCTCCTGAGCGGTTTTGCCGTTCAGGACGCCCTCGTAGCCAAAGTAACGCTTAAGCTCCAGGTGGCTCCACTCAAAGACGGGGTTGCCAACGCAGCGACCCAGGGTCTCGGCCCATTTTTGGAACTTCTCGCGAGCAGGGGCGTCGCCAGTGATAAAACGCTCGTCGACGCCGTTGGCACGCATCAGGCGCCACTTGTAGTGGTCGCCGCCCAGCCAAACCTCGGTGATGTTCTCGAAACGTTTGTCCTCCCAAATCTCCTTGGGAGAAATGTGGCAGTGATAGTCGACGATGGGCATGCCCTCGGCAAAGTTGTGGAACAGCTCCTCGCCGGTCTTAGTGCTCAGCAGGAAATCCTGATCGTCCATAAAGTTTTTCATCAAACAGCCCCTTTGTTTGCGGAGCGGGCGCACAATACGCTCGTCATCCTCTAGGTGAACGTTCACCATACTAATCCATTACGACTCAAAAGGTGAACGTTCACCTAACAACCATGGGGTGAACGGTAGGTTTTGCCCGTTCAACGGTTGCCGGAGCTGTGACTTGCATGCATTGCGGACCGGTTGGCGTCCCCGAACACCGAACTTGAGCGCTTTTGCTCAGGTGGGTCATGTCCCGACGTACATTTTTGGGAGTATTCAGCATTGGAGCGCGCCGTGCGCCATCCTCAGCGTCCTATTTGGAACGCAGATAGCGCCCGATCGGCATAAAAAGTGCCCCCGATGGCAAATTACGCCATCGGGGGCACTTAAAACAGTCGTTCTGCACCTCATTCAGGGCATGCCAATGCTGAATACTCCCAAAAATGCACGTCGCAAGAGGGGGTACCTGCCCGATCGACTAAATTCCCGCAAGTTCGCAGTAGCGATCGACATTGCTGGCAAATACCATCTCGACGGCGCCCTTCTGGACGGGCACCGTCGGGGTCCTTCCCCACAGCAGATAATCGCCCAGCGTCTTAGCGCCGCGATACGCCAGGCTCGTCGGGTCCTTATAGACAATATTGGTAAAGATACCGCGGCGCAAGGCCAGGGCGCTTTCGGGAAACAGGTCGTTGCCGATCACCATAACCTGACCGGCCTTGCCGCTCGAGACAAGCGCATCGGCAACCACTTCGGAACCAACGGCAAAAACGCTACAAATGAGCTCAGGGGCGTCCGGCGCACTCAAGCGCTTTTCGAGCTCATGCTTGAGCTGTTTGACTTGCGCATGGGCACCGGCAAGGTCCTCGACCTGCCATGGAATATCTCGTTCGCGCAGGTAATTGTGGAAGGCACGGGCGGTTAGATAGTGTGAATCGGTATAGGGGTCGCCCGCTAGCAGGAGCACGCGGGCATCGACACCAGCGGCGTGAACCAAGTTGACCGCCTGCTCGGCCATCAGGCTGCCCGCCGTTGAATAATCAGCCAGACTGGCGCCCAGACGGTCGAGGTGCGGACGGTCGCCGTCGACGAGCTCGATCGTCACGCCCGCCTCGGCAATCTGCCCCAAAAGCTCAGTTGCACGATCGTCGCCCGGCGCATAGGCGAGCAAGCCATCGATCTTCTCGCCCACCTGCAAACGCTCGTCGATTTGCTCGAGCGCATCAGCGTAGCCGCCCACGCCAAATTCAACACGCTC
>UQPY01000017.1 GCA_900542965.1 uncultured Collinsella sp. | reverse complement strand
TCTACACTCGACTAGTCGTCGGCAGCGTCAGATGTGTATAAGAGACAGATTCAGTCCCTATTTCACCGCAACTGCGGGCGTCTCATCTTTCTTACTGTTCTGACACATATGTCTTAAAGGCGGCGTCCGTTATGGGTGCCGCCTTTTTTGTGGGTACATACATTCATGAGGTTCCAACCCGAGCTAGGGGAGTGATCGTTATGGACAAAACTGCGTTCTTTACCATGCCGAGCGGTCTGTACGTGGTGAGCGCCGCGGCAGACGAGCTGCGCGCCGGCTGCGTTATCAACACGGCGGTGCAAGTGACGTCCATGCCGCCGCGTATCTCGGTTGCCGTGAACAAGGACAACGTCACCTCGGGCGTCATCGCGTCGGCCAAGGCCTTCGCGCTGACCGTGATCGATCAGACGGCCGACATGCTCTATATCGGCATCTTTGGCTTCCGCACCAGCAGCGACTACGACAAGTTTGCCAAGTACGAGACCCGCGAGACGGCTCTGGGCATGCCCTATGTGACCGAGCACGCGGCGGCGCTGTTTAGCTGCCGTTTGATCGACACTGTGGATGTGGGCACGCATCTACTGTTTATCGGCGAGGTCGAGGATGCCGAGCGCCTGAGCGACGAGACGCCGCTCACCTACGATTACTACCATAAGGTCCTGAAGGGCAAGACGCCTCCGAAGGCGTCCTCGTATCAAGGCTAGAAATGTTTTAAAAATACTTGCATTATATTATTGAGAATCTATACTATTAGATGAAGTACATCACCAGTCGCGTTCGAGAGGAGAACATCATGGCTGAGGAGAAGAAGACGTATAAGTTCGTGTGCATCGTTTGTGGTTACGAGGTTGAGGTCGACACGCCCGAGCTGCCCGAGGATTACGTGTGCCCGGTGTGCGGCGTTGGTCCCGATCAGTTTGAGCTCGTCGAGGAGTAACTCGCAGGCACACGGCTTGTAGCAACACATAGCTCTGTCCAAGGGTCCCGGCTGGATATTCCGGCCGGGACCCTTTTCCTCCGCCCCCAAGGGATCACGGTTGCTGTTGGCCGATCCTGTCTGTTGTGAGTCCGGCCGACCTTTTGTCTCAATCTGTAACATCTAACGGCTCGAAACGGGTCTTCCTGTTACAGATCGAGACGTTTGCCTGGGTAGGTGCCCCATTACATCCCTGTCAACAACACGACATCTAGAATCGTCACGATGGCACCGATCCCTACAAGCAGCGCGTTGAGTGGGCGCGAGTTGGCGTATTTGCCCATGACGCGGGGTGAACTGGTGAGCCGTATGAGCACAAAGACCGTAATCGGCAGCTGAAGCGACAACAGTGCCTGACTCCAGATGAGACCTTCAAAAGGATTTGGGACGACCAGGCACGCCGTCACTGCGCCGACGAAACAGGCCGCCACCCCGATCGAGGAATGTCGGTCGTGTATGTCGTATTCCTCGTCGAACATGCCCGCGGTGATGGTGCCCGCCGCCATACCCGCCGTCACACTACTCGATAGTCCCGCGAACAGCAGCGCTACCGCAAAGATGGTCGAGCTCGCCGGGCCCAGAATGGGGGAGAGCGTGGCCGCTGCGACGGCGAGGTCGTCTACGACCATGCCGTGCGCAAAGAAGGTCGTTGCGGCCAGGATGACCATTGCCGAGTTGATTGCCCAGCCCACGCCCATCGAAAAGAGCGTGTCGAAGAGCTCGTAGCGCAGACGTTCCTCGATAACCTGCTCGCCTTGGCCTTCGAAGTGCATGGATTGGATGACCTCGGAGTGCAGAAAAAGGTTGTGTGGCATAACGACCGCACCCAGGACACTCACGATAATCGCGGCAGAGCCAGTGGGCATACTAGGCGTGATCCAGCTTGCGGCGGCTTGCGGCCAGTCGACCTTGACTAGTGCAAGCTCGGCCAAAAACGAGAGTCCTACCACGCCTACGAAGGCGATGATCCAGCGTTCGGCATGCTTGTAGGAGTTCGTCATGAGCATCGCCATCGATACTGCCGCCACGATGACGCAGCCCGCGCGCACGGGCAGCCCAAAGAGCATTTGAAGGGCAATCGCGCCGCCCAGGACTTCGGCCATGGCGGTGGCGATGGTCGCGAGATAGGCGCTGGCGAGTACCGCGCGTCCCACGATGCGGGGGAGGTAGCGTGTCGTGGCCTCGGCAAGACAGGTGCCCGTGGCGATGCCCAGGTGCGCCGCGTTGTGCTGCAACGCGATGAGCATAATCGTGGACAGCGTGACGATCCACAGCAGCGCGTAGCCAAACTGCGAGCCCGCGGCCATATTGGAGGCCCAGTTGCCCGGGTCGATAAAGCCGACGGTCACGAGTAGCCCGGGGCCGATGTGCCGGGCGATATCCAGACCTCCGTGGCCTCCGGTGCGGTGCGAGCCAAAGTGTTGTTTGGGATGGTTGAGCATGGTGAGCTCCTGCGTGCCGTTTGTTTGACGCCGCAAAGGATACCCGTTTTAGGCCAAAAAGTTAACCATGACTAACAAAATTGTTGTATTTGAATGGGATGGTGAAAGGGGGCTGCCGAAATGTCTCGATCTGTAACAACTAGGGATGGAAATTGGGCCTAGGTGTTACAGATCGAGACAAACCAAAACCGTCCCGCAGAAAATCTCAATCTGTAACATCTAGGCGCCAAAATCGGTTCCTCCTGTTACAGATTGAGATGTTTGAAGCGGTGAGCTTACAAGCCGAACTTGGGCGCCTTGTTGCCGCCCTTGAGGTCGGCGGTGCCCACTCGTAAGGTGTGCGTTACGCGATTGTTTCGAAACGGGCGGGAAACACAACGATGCCCTGATGCTCCTACTATGCCTATTCAACTGACTGTCTAAATATCTAGGGGAGGATCGCGATGCAGGCAGATTCCGCTCAACAGCAGGGCCTTTATCGCCCCGAATTCGACCACGATGCATGTGGCATCGGCGCACTTGCCGATATCAACGGTGAGCGCCATCACCAGATTCTGGACGATGCACTGTCCATTCTGGTCAACTTGGAGCACCGCGGCGGTACGGGACTCGAGAAGAACACCGGCGACGGCGCCGGCATCCTGTTCCAGGTTCCGCATCACTTTTTCCGTAAAGAGGCCCAAAAGTGCGGCCAGATTCTGCCGGCAGAGGGCGACTATGGCGTGGCCATGCTGTTCTTTCCGCAGGACGACAAGGGCGTAGAGGATGCCCGTCGCGTGTTTGAGGAGGGCTGCGCCGAGGCCGGCGTGCCGCTGCTCTTTTGGCGCGAGGTGCCCGTCGACCCGCACGACCTGGGCGAGACGGCCCGCGCCTGCATGCCAACCATCCTGCAGGCTTTCCTGGGCCGTCCGGACGACACGCCCGCCGGCGATGCCTTCGAGCGCCGCCTGTACGTGTGCCGCCGCACCATCGAGAAGAAGGCTGACGCCGAGTTTGCCCTGCGCAACAAGATCTTCTATGTGTGCTCCATGAGCTCGCGCACCATCGTGTACAAGGGCATGCTGGTCGCCACACAGATGCGCCGCTTCTTCATCGACCTCAACGACGCCGCCGTCAAGACGGCCGTGGCGCTCGTCCACTCGCGCTACTCCACCAACACTACGCCCAGCTGGGAGCGCGCGCACCCCAACCGCTTTATCATCCACAACGGCGAGATCAACACCCTCAAGGGCAACGTCAACTGGATTCGCGCCCGCGAACCCAACCTGTACAGCCCCGTGCTGCAGCACGATCTTGAGCGCGTGATGCCCATCATCAACCGTGAGGGTTCCGACTCCGCGATTCTGGACAACGTGCTCGAGTTCCTGGTTATGAACGGTCGCCCGCTCACGCGCGCTGTATCCATGCTGCTGCCCGAGCCGTGGGACCACAACGACAGCCTGAGCGAGGAGCGCCGCGCCTACGACGCCTACCAGTCCATGCTCATGGAGCCGTGGGATGGCCCGGCGGCCATCGCCTTTACCGACGGCCGTACCCTGGGTGCTGCTCTCGACCGCAACGGCCTGCGTCCCGCCCGCTACTATGTGACGCGCGACGGTCGCTTTATGCTGGCAAGCGAGGTGGGCACCATCGAGGTGAGCCCCGAGAACATCCTGACGAGCGGCTGCCTGGGACCGGGCCAGATGCTCGAGGTCGATTTTGCCCGCGGCCGCGTGATCTACAACGACGAGCTGCGCGCCCGCTATGCCAAGGAGAAGCCCTACCGCGACTGGATTGCCGAGGAGACACTGACCGTCGACGCGCTCGATGAGCCCGCCGCGCCCGCGCCCGCCGAGGATGCCGAGGTGCCCGCCGCCGTGCGCATGGCCAAGCTCGGCTATCATTGGGATGATGTTGACGAGGTCGTGCGCCCCATGGCCCAGCAGGGCAAGGCCCCGCTCGCCTCGATGGGTATCGATGCGCCGTTGGCCTGCCTGTCCAAGAAGACGCGTTCGTTCTTCGATTACTTCTATCAGCTGTTCGCTCAGGTCACGAACCCGCCCATCGATGCCCTGCGCGAGCACATGGTGACTTCGACCACGCTCTATCTGGGCAACCACGGCAACCTGCTCGAGGATTCCCGCACGGCCTGTCAGCTGGTGCGCTTGGAGCGCCCATTGCTCAACGAGGAAGAGTTCGAGCATATCTGTGCCATCGACCGTGTTGGCTTTAAGACCCGTCGTTTCCGTGCCGTCTACCGCCGCGATGCCGGCGAGGGCGCGCTGCAGGCTGCGCTCAAACAGCTTGCCGAGGACGTTGAGGCTGCGGTCCGCGACGGCGTGAACATTGTGGTGTTGAGCGATCGTGCCGCTGCGGGCGAGGTGCCCGTGCCGTCGCTGCTCGCCGTGGGCTGCGTGCACAACCACCTGATCCGCGCCGGCGTGCGTACCTTTGCCGACATCGTGGTGGAGTGTGGTGACGCCGTGTCCCCGCACGACTTTGCGGCGCTGGTGGGCTACTCCGCGAGCGGCATCTATCCGTACAACGCACATGCGTGCATCCGCGATCTGGCGGCACGCGGCGACCTGGACGTGACGGCCGAGCAGGGCATCGCCAACTACAACAAGGCTGCGACCGCCGGCATCGTCTCCATCATGTCCAAGATGGGCATCTCCACGGTGCAGAGCTACCATTCGGCGCAGATCTTCGAAGCCGTGGGCTTTACGCCGGAGTTCGTCAACGCGTACTTCGCCGGCACGGTGAGCCGTGTGGGCGGTATGGGCGTCGAGGACGTTGAGCGCGAGCAAAACGAGCGCTACGACGCTGCGCTCGCTATCCTTAAGAGCCCGGCTCCCGATCAGCTGCCCACGCTGGGTCTGACCAAGTGGCGCCCGCTCGGCGGCGAGGAACACCTCATCGACCCCCAGACCGTCTACCTGCTGCAGACCGCCTGCCGTGAGGACAGCTACGACACCTTTAAGGAGTACAGCGCCCGCCTGCACCGCACCGGCCGTGCCGTGCGTCTGCGCGACTTGCTCGACTTTGATGCCAGCGGCCGCACGCCGGTTTCGCTCGACGAGGTCGAGCCCGCGCTCAACATCGTCCGCCGCTTTAACACCGGCGCCATGTCGTACGGCTCCATCAGCAAGGAAGCACACGAGTGCATGGCCATCGCCATGAACCGCCTGCACGGCCGTTCCAACTCGGGCGAGGGCGGTGAGGATCCGCGTCGCGAGACCCCGCTGGCTAACGGTGATTCCAAGAACTCCGCGATCAAGCAGGTGGCAAGTGCGCGCTTTGGCGTGACGAGCCGCTACCTGTGCAGCGCCTTCGAGATTCAGATCAAGATGGCCCAGGGCGCCAAGCCCGGCGAGGGTGGCCACCTGCCCGGCAAGAAGGTCTACCCCTGGATTGCCGAGGTCCGTCAGTCCACGCCCGGCATCGGCCTGATCTCGCCTCCGCCGCACCACGACATCTACTCCATCGAGGACCTGGCAGAGCTGATCTTTGACCTTAAGAATGCCAACCCCGGCGCGCGCGTGTCGGTCAAGCTGGTCAGCGAGGCCGGCGTCGGCACCATCGCAACCGGTGTGGCCAAGGGCGCTGCCGACAAGATCTTGATCAGCGGCCACAATGGCGGCTCGGGTGCCGCGGCGCGCGATTCCATTTGGCATGCCGGCCTGCCGCTGGAGCTTGGCCTTGCCGAGGCCCAGCAGACGCTGCTGCAAAACGGCCTGCGCTCCCGCGTGGTGCTCGAGGCCGACGGCAAGCTCATGGACGGCACCGATGTCGCCGTCGCCTGCTTGCTGGGCGCCGAGGAGTTTGGCTTTGCGACCATGCCGCTCATCTCCATGGGTTGCCTCATGCAGCGTGACTGTCAGCAGGATACCTGCCCGGCCGGCATCGCCACGCAAAACTGCCGCCTGCGTCACGGCTTCCGCGGTAAGCCCGAGCACGTTGAGCACTTTATGCTCTTTGTGGCCGAGCAGCTGCGCGAGGTCATGGCACGCCTGGGCTTCCGCACCATCGACGAGATGGTCGGCCATCCCGAGTGCCTGCGCCAGATTGAGGTGCCGGGCAACCGCAAGGCCAACCTGCTCGATCTGTCGCCCGTGCTGGCGAGCGCGACCTGTGAGTTTGGTGCCCACATCCCGGGTGCCGACGGCCGTCACTTCCTGCCCCAGATGGCTGCGGACAGCGAGCTCGGCAAGACGCTCGACTCTACGCTGTTTGTCCCCTATACGGCCGATGCCCGTGCGCACCTGCGTCCGATTCGTTTCCATGCCGACATCGCCAACGTCAACCGTTGCGTTGGCACCATCTTGGGCAATGCGGTGACCAAGGCACATCCCGAGGGCCTGCCCGCCGGCTCCATCACCATCGATTGCGATGGCTCGGCCGGTCAGAGCTTTGGCGCCTTCCTGCCGCGCGGCGTGACGCTCAACGTGTGCGGCGACGCCAACGACTACTTTGGTAAGGGCCTTTCGGGCGGCGAGGTCTCCGTGCGCCCCAACCCGCATGCGACCTACAAGTTCGACGAGAACATCATCGTGGGCAACGTTGCGTTCTTTGGCGCCACGAGCGGCTGCGGCTTCATTAACGGTCTTGCCGGCCAGCGCTTTGCCGTGCGCAACTCCGGTGCCACCGTGGTGGTCGAGGGCTGCGGCAACCATGGTTGCGAGTACATGACGGGTGGTCTGGCGCTCATCCTGGGCGAGGTCGGGCAGAACTTCGCCGCCGGCATGACGGGTGGCGTGGCCTATGTCTTTGACCAGTACGGCACGCTCGATGCCCGTGTGAACCACGAGAGCGTTGAGCTTAAAGCCCCGACGGCCGGCGAGCTGGCGCAGATTCGCGAGCTCATCCAGGAGCACGTGGACGCGACGCAGAGCCCGCGCGGCATTAAGCTGCTCTACAGCTTTGAGACGATGAGCAAGCACTTTGTGAAGGTCATTCCGACCGAGTACGAGCGCGTGCTGGCGATTGTCGCCGCCGCCGAGGCCGTCGGCAAGACGCATGCGCAGGCCGAGGAGCTGGCGTTTGACATTGTGACCGGTCGCGCGAGTGACGCGGATGTTGCTCGCTTCGATGTTGCGGGCGGTGCTGCGGGTGCTGCGTCCGTGGCTGCCAGCTCTGTTGCTTCGACCAAGAAGGAGGCGTAAGTGCCATGGGTAAGCCCGGTGCTTTTCTTGATATCGATCGCGTGACCCATGAGCTGCGCCCCGTGGAGGAGCGCAGCCGCGATTTCGATCCGCTGTACGTGGAGCTCGACGATGATGCGCGCCGTGCCCAGGCGAGCCGCTGCATGATGTGCGGTGTGGCGTTTTGTCAGATGGGCGCGAGCTTTGGCAAGGCACGTCCGAGCGGTTGTCCGCTGCACAACCTGATTCCCGAGTGGAACGAGCTGGTGTACCGCGGCCGTTGGGACGAGGCCGCCGAGCGCCTGTCACTCACCTCGCCCATGCCCGAGTTCACGAGTCGCGTGTGCCCGGCGCTGTGCGAGGCCGCATGCAACCTGGGCTCGGTCGATGGCCAGCCCACGACGATCCATGACAACGAGCGCGCGATTAGCGACCATGAGTGGGCCAACGGCGGTCCGCACCGCTTTGAGCCGGCAGGGGAGGGTGCACCCACGGTTGCCGTGGTGGGCTCCGGTCCCGCTGGTCTGGTGGCAGCATGGGAGCTTGCGCGTCGTGGCGCCCGCGTGACGGTGTTTGAGCGCGACGACCGCCCGGGCGGTCTGCTCATGTACGGCATTCCCAACATGAAGCTCGAGAAGTCCGTGGTCGAGCGTCGCGTGGCGCTCATGCGCGAGCTGGGCATTGTGTTCGAGCTGAGTGCCGACGTGAGCGATCCCAAGGTTACCGCCAAGCTCGATGGCTTTGACGCCGTCGTGGTGGCTGCCGGCGCCCGTGCTCCGCGTGGGCTTTCGGCTGCGAACATTGATGCCCCGGGCGTGGTGTATGCCGTGGACTACCTGACGGCTTCGACCGTCTCGGTGCTCGATGGCGGCGAGCCCGCGGTGAACGCGCGCGGCCTGGACGTTGTGGTCATTGGCGGCGGCGATACCGGTAACGACTGCGTGGGCACCGCGGTACGTCAGGGTGCGCGCAGCGTGCGCCAGTTTGAGTTCTTGCCGGCGGCGCCTGATGCGCGCGCGGCGAGCAACCCCTGGCCGCAGTGGCCCAACGTGAAGAAGACCGATTACGGCCAGCAGGAGGCCATCGCTGCCATGGGCGGCGAGATGCGCGCTTGGGGTGTGGATACGCTCGAGGTACTGTTGGACAAGAAGGGCGCGGCCGCGGGCCTGCACGTGGTCGATCTGGATTGGTCGGCTGGCAAGCCCGAGCGCATCGCGGGCTCCGAGCACGAGGTGCCGGCCCAGCTGGTGCTCATCGCCTGCGGCTTTACGGGTCCCGAGCATGGCGTGTTCGACGCCGTTGGCGTGCCTGTTGCTACCGCTGGTCGTCCGCTGCCGGTGATGGCTGCCGAGGGCTCGCACCTTGCGGCCCGTGTCGACGGTGTCGCCGCGGATGCCGCACCGGTGTATGTGGCGGGTGATGCTCGCAACGGCAGCTCGCTCGTGGTGAACGCCATGGCCGATGCCCTGGCCTGCGCAGCCGAAGTCGCCGATGCGCTGGAGCTGTAAAGTAGTCACGGAGATATTCAACAATCGAATCGGCAAGGGCTGTCCCTAACTGCCGGCACAAAAGGAACGTCCCTAAGTGCCGACAGTTAGGGACGTCTCTGTCGGCATTCGGGGACACTCCTTGCGGATTTGCGAGCAGTTTGCTCGTTTGTCGACGTGCGGGTGTTCATTTGTCGACTTCTTGGGCTGTGGTCACCTGTTGTTTCTGTGGTGGCTGCGGGCATCTGGCTCAAAAGGGCGGGTTGGCCGTTGATGTTTACCTGCGGTTTTGTTGCGGCGCGCATTTTCGGTCAAGCTATTCGTCAAGTGTTTGGTCAGCATCTGGTTTGCAGCCGGAGGCCTATTTTGCCCGCGCTGGTCGTGGCTGCCCACCCTCCTCGTAAGCTCAAATTGAGGTCCATCAGTTTGAGGAGGATGCCATGACTGACCACGCTTTTGACCGAGCAGAGCTGGCTGAAGCCGTCGGCAACGATATTGCCGACATGGCTCACTTTTGGATGCTGCGGAAGTTTCAATTCCTGGAGCCGGCGCGCGAACAGTTCGAGATCATTGTCGACCCGTGGCTCAGCTATTGCACCGAGCCTTCACAAAACGAAATCATGGCCTACAACATGGCGTTTACCGATTGGCTGCTGTTTGAGCGCCCCTATCGCCATGGCAAAACGCTGCTCGAGCTATATGTTGACGAGCCGCCGGCATCGCTTTCGCCTGCCTCGCTCAAGCGGCTCGAGCAGGTACGCGACACGCAGTATTTCTCGCGCTTTGGCATTTTGGACAAGAATCCTGCGTCCGGCATGGTCGTGCTGAAGGACACGCGCACCGATCATCGCTTTGATGTCTACGATCCGCATATCGTGCAGAAGGAGCACTGGAGTGACGGCGCGATTGCGGTGCGCCTCGCCTGCGTCGACGATGTCTGGCTTACGGCGGGACAGCTCTACCTGTATGACATCGCGCGGCTGAGCGATACGGCGGTCGATGGGCCGGGTGCGGTGCATCCGGAGGACCTGCAGGACGGCTTTGACACCTCGTGCATCAGCTTCTTCTTGCGTCTGGTCCGCGACATCATGGGCGCCCAGGGGCGGTACGTAAAGTCGCTCAATATCTACGAGCAGGAGTGGGAGTAGGGGATGGGTAGTTGTCGCCTGCCTTGCCTTTTGCCTTTTTGTCTCGATCTGTAACGTTTGGGGGCAAAAAACCGGTCTACCTGTTACAGAACGAGACGAATGCTTGGGCGCCGCTGGTTTGTCTAAATCTGTAACGTTTAGGGGCCTGGAGAACGTCTAACTGTTACAGATCGAGACGTTTGGCACCTGGCTGGGGGGAATGTCTCAATCTGTAACATCTACAGTCCAAAAATCGGTCTTCCTGTTACAGATCAAGACATTTATCAGCGGAGGCAACGGTGACGATGGTCCATTTGTCCGATGTGGTGGTGATGGAAGTGTCTAATACCGTTTTCAAGCACAAGCATACGACTCGCAACACGTTGGCGCGGAATAGGATGCTCGCGCGACTCACGGAGGTGACCGAGCAAGGTGCGCTGCTCGCAACGCATGACAATGCCGAGCTCATGTGGCTGAGGCGCCATGTGGGGACCGATGATATCGCGGAGCCCGAGCCGTACCTGTTCTGCTTCCAACATGATTGGGATTTGTTGACGCCGTCGGAGCGGGCGCTGCGGACCATCAAGGGGCTTGCGAAGTTTCATCCCGATTGGGCGTTTTGGGGATACGACGCGGCACTTCTGTGGGGCTTGGAAGTGCCGAAAGATTTGCTTGGTCCTCGCTTTCTTGTTAAGACGGGCTGCTCTGCGGCGTTGAGCGGTGGGTGCAGGTTGCTGCGGCCGCAGGCGGCGGGTGCACTCGAGCGCGTCGACGGTGTGCGGGCGACGCCGTTTTGGCGCACAGTGGAGGATTGCCTGCTACGGGCGCCGTTTTCCTATGGGCTAGCAATTGCCGATTCTGCCTTGCGGGCGAAGGGTTCGTCGCGCGATGAACTGTGTGAGCGGCTTCGCGCCGATTGCGAAGGTCGGCGTGGGTATCGCAGGGCGCAGGTGATTGCATCGCATGCGGACGGGCTGTCCGAAAACGGCGGCGAGTCGCGCTTCCGGGCGTTCTTCATCGCGTACGGCTTTCCGGTGCCGCAGTTGCAGGTGGAGTTTCATGATCCGCTCGATCCGACTCGTGTGTTTCGCGTCGACTATTTCTGGAAGCTCGAGGATGGAACGTGCGTGATCGGCGAGCTCGACGGAAAGGGAAAGTATACGCTGCAGACCGGCGAGGGCCGGGAGCCGATCGATCCGTTTGTAGCGGAGCGTCAGCGGGAATCCCATCTGACAATGCTCGGGCATAAGGTGCTTCGGTTTACGTTTAACGAGCTTAAGAATCCGGTGAAGCTGGTCGAGAAGATGAGGCTGGCGGGTATTCCGCAGCAGGCCGAGTTGGCTGAGGGATGGAGACGTCAATGGTATGGGCACTGAGAGGGTTTGTCTCGATCTGTAACATCTTGGAGCCGTTTTGCCGCGTAACTGTTACAGATCGAGACGGAATGTTGGCGGCTGCCAAAAGATCTCAATCTGTAACATCTAGCAGTTAAGAACCGGTCCTCCTGTTACAGATTGAGATGTTTCGCCGAGGCAATCGGGGCAGAGCCGCATCGGCTTCCATCCATCTTCACGTTCCCTTCTTTCTCCGTTAACCGATATGTCCGCAGAGATCCTGCCGTGCTAGGTAATAATGGACAAATGTTGAAGTTTTCTGAAGGGGAGGAGTCCGATATGGCGACTGCCGATCGTTCCACGTTGTTTATCAATGCGACCGTTCTGGATGGTTCGGAGCATATGGAGCCGCAGCCCGATATGGCCGTGGTCGTTGAACGCGGCGTCATCACCTGGATTGGCCCGAGCGCCGTGGCGCAGGCGCCGGCAGGTGCCGAGGTCATCGACCTGGGCGGCGCGTATCTCATGCCGGGCCTCATCAACATGCACGTGCATCTGTGCGGCTCGGGCAAGCCGGTTTCGGCAGGCGATGCGGGCGCGCTCATGAAGAAGCTCGACAACTCCGTGGGCCGCGCCATCGTCCGCCACATTCTCAAAGGGAGCGCCCAGCAGCAGCTGGCGAGCGGCGTGACCACGGTGCGTGGCGCGGGCGACCCGCTGTTTGCCGATCTGGCCGTGCGCGATGCTATCGATGCCGGCAAGTATCAGGGTCCTCGCCTGGTGGCGCCGGGAACGGGCATCACGGTGCCGGGCGGCCATGGTGCGGGCCTGTTCGCCCAGGTGGCCAACAGTCCCGCCGAGGCAGCCGAACAGGTGCGCGACCTGTATGCGCGCGGTGCCGACGTCATTAAGCTGTTCGTGACGGGCGGCGTGTTCGATGCGACCGAGGTGGGCGAGCCGGGCGTGCTGCGCATGCCGGTCGATGTCGCCGCGGCGGCGTGCAAAGCGGCGCACGAGGTCGGCCTTCCGGTTATGGCCCATGTCGAGAGCACCGAGGGCGTGAAGGCCGCGCTTCAGGCCGGCGTCGACACGATCGAGCACGGCGCTCCGATGACGCCCGAGATCCTGGACCTGTATCACGGCGCGGCGGGTACCCAGCTCGAGGGGCGCGCACCGAGTGTGACCTGCACGATCAGCCCAGCGCTGCCGTTTGTGCTGCTCGATCCGGAGAAGACCCATTCGACCGACACACAAAAGAAGAACGGCGACATCGTATGCTCGGGCATTATCGAGAGCGCCCGTGTCGCCCTGGATGCCGGCGTCAAGGTGGGCCTGGGCACGGACTCGAGCTGCCCGTTTGTGACGCAGTACGATATGTGGCGCGAGGTGGCGTACTTTGCCAAGTATGTCGGCGTGAGCAATGCCTTTGCGCTGCACACCGCCACGCAGGTCAATGCCGAGCTGCTGGGCCTGGGCGACGAGACCGGCACGATCGAGTGCGGCAAGGCGGCCGACATTTTGGTAACGCGCGAGAATCCTCTGGATGACCTGTCGGCCCTGCGCGAGCCGGCGCACGTGATGTGCCGCGGCGGCTTGGTGCGCAAGCTGAAGGTCAAGCGCATTCCCGAGGTTGACACCGAGCTCGACGCGATCATGGCCATGCCGGCTGAGGCACTGGCCGAGGAGCTCGCCCGCGACGGCGTGGCGTAGGCGCTGGCGTGACGGGGGCGATGGCTTCGTCGAATGTCGTCGCCCCATGCGAAAAAGCCGAGGTCTCAGTGCGAGGCCTCGGCTTTTTTATCGAACAAATGCTTAAGATTTGGGACAAACAAACCTGATTAATTTGTCTCACGCGCAGTGGCTAGGAGCGGGTTTCCATCTTGGCGTGGCACTTGGGGCAGGTGACGCGGATCTTGCCCTTGCCCTTGGGGACGGAGAGCATCTGGCCGCAGTTGGGACACTTGAGGTAGGCCGTGGTCTTGCGGCCCTTCCACATCTTCTTTGCCGTGCGCTTGGCGCGCTCCAGGTCCTCTTTGCTGGTGCCGGCTGCGCGCGAGGCATTGGCCGCCGCAGCGCCGCCGCCCAGGCTGGCGACGAACTTGCCCAGGCCGGGGACGTTCGCGGTCGCGGCGACAAAGGCCTCGTTCTCCTTGCGGCGTGCGTCGACGTTCTTGGACAGGCCGCGCAGCACGCCGATCACGATGACGGCGATGGCGATCCAGCTGAGCCACTGGAAATGTGCGAGCGACCCGATCATCGCGAGGATGATGCCGAAAAAGCCGAGCACGATGGTGAGTTCGTCGGCGCCGTTGCGACCTTTCATAAAGTTATCCATGCAAACTGCCTCTCATTCGATATGCTGCACGCCTTTATACCCCATTTGGTGCATGGGGGACAGGTTAATCTGCACCAAGGTGGTGCAAACGTACCTGTCCCCCATGCGCCAAGGTGGTGCAAAGAAACCTGACCCCAATGCGCCAATTACTTGGCGAGCTTGTCGACGACGCGTTCGATTTCGGCGAGCTTGGCGGCTTTGAGCTCCTCGTCACCCGATTCGATGGCCGAGGCGACGCAGCCCTCGATATGGGCCTTGAGCACATCGGCGTTAATGCGCGCGATGAGTGCCTGCGTCGCCATGAGCTGCGTGGAGATGTCGACGCAGTAACGGTCCTCCTCGACCATCCGCAGGATGCCGTCGATCTGCCCACGCGCCGTCTTGAGCATGCGGGTCACCGATTTGTGATCTGCCATCATGGCGGGTCCTCGTTTCTGGTCGATCTTCCGGATGCCCCCATCAGTTGCGGTGAAATACGGACTGTTTAAGGGCCTAGGGCGGCTCAACAGTCCGTATTTCACCGCAACTTCTGAGGGGGGCGGGTGGCGCCTGCTACGCGGCGGTTACGGACAGAGCGTGGAACTTCTCGCCGGCGCCCTCGACGGCGGCGGCGAGCTGCTCGGCGGTCACGGTGTCGGCGCACTCAACCTGGACGGTCTGGGTCTCGTGATCGGCATCGGCATCGGTCACGCCGGCCACGTTGAGCAGCGCGGTCTCGACAGTAGCGTCGCAGTGGCCGCACATAAGACCGGAGGTTTTGATCGTGTAGTTCATGGTTGTCTCCTTTTCGTTGAGTACCTAAAGTTGCGGTGGAATACGGACTAAAAGCGGTTTAGCTCAGCATATTACGCCCTATTTCACCGCAACTGATGGACGGAAGGTTCGTAGGCGCAGTGCATTGCTCACGACGCAGACGCTCGACAGGCTCATTGCCGCGGCGCCGAACATGGGCGAGAGCTGCCAGCCGGTGAGGGGGAAGAACACGCCCGCAGCCAGCGGGATGCCGATGCCGTTGTAGAACAGTGCCCAGAACAGATCCTGCTTAATATTGCGGATCGTGGCGCGCGATAGCTCGATGGCGCGGGCGACGTCCATGAGGTCACTTCGCATGAGCACCACGTCGGCACCCTCCTTGGCGATGTCGGCGCCGGTGCCGATGGCAAGGCCCACGTCGGCGCGCGCCAGGGCGGGGGAGTCATTGATGCCGTCGCCCACCATGGCGACCTTGCCGCCCGCGTCCTGCAGCTCGCGCACGTGACGCTCCTTGTCGGCGGGGAGGACGTCGGCGATAACCTGCTCGCTGGCAAGCCCCACACGGCGGGCGATGGCCTCGGCCGTCACGCGGTTGTCACCGGTGAGCATGCGCACGTCGACGCCGAGCGAGCGCAGCGCGGCGATGGCCTCGGCACTCGTCTCCTTAACCTCATCGGCCACGGCAATGGTGCCGGCAAGCTCGCTGTTCTTGGCAAAGAACAGCGGCGTCTTGCCCTCGGCGGCAAATTGCTCGGCGAGCCCCTCGAGCACGGTGACTCCCAGCTCGTTCATCAGCTGCACGTTGCCGGCGGCAATGGCGTTTTGACCTTCGCGCGCCGTGACGCCACGGCCGGGCACGGCGGCAAAGTCCTCGACCATGCGCGCGACGATCCCGCGTGTCTCGCACTCGGCCATAATTGCCTCGGCCAGCGGGTGCTCGCTCTGACGCTCTAGCGCGGCGGCCAGCTTGAGCAGCGCCTTCTCGCTCATGGCGGGCGTGCCATCGGCACGCGTGGCTACCACGATATCGGTCACGGCCGGCTTGCCGCGGGTAACGGTGCCGGTCTTGTCGAGCACAACGGTGCCCACGCTGCGCAGGTTCTCCAGCGCCTCGGCGCTCTTAAACAGAATGCCTATCTCGGCGCCCTTGCCGGTGCCGACCATAATGGCGACGGGCGTGGCCAGGCCCAGGGCGCACGGGCAGCTGATCACCAGCACGGCGACGGTGGAGGTGAGCGCCTCGTTCACGCTTCCGGTCAGCGCCATCCACGCCACAAAGGTCACAGCCGAGATCGCAAACACCACGGGTACGAACACGCCGGCGACCTTATCGGCCATGCGGGCGATGGGCGCCTTGGTGGCGTTGGCGTCCTCGACGAGTTGGATGATCTTGGCGAGCGACGTGTCGGCGCCCACG
This sequence comes from uncultured Collinsella sp., assembly GCA_900542965.1. GTDB lineage: Bacteria > Actinomycetota > Coriobacteriia > Coriobacteriales > Coriobacteriaceae > Collinsella. The sequence continues at coordinate 19,440 of UQPY01000017.1, read as the reverse complement.
CGCGTGGCGCGGAAGGTGAACGACCCGGTGCGGTTGACCGTGGCGGCATTGACGGTGTCGCCGGCGGTCTTTTCCACGGGGATGGACTCGCCGGTCAGCGCACTTTCGTCGACGGCCGAAGCGCCCTCGAGCACCACGCCATCAACAGGGATCGACTCGCCGGGGCGCACGCGCAGCACCTGGCCGGGCAGGATAGCATCGACGTCGACGGTGGTCTCGGTGCCGTCATCGGCCACGACGGTTGCGGTCTTGGGCGCCAGGTCGATCAGCGCCTCGATCGCGCCGCCGGTCTTGGACTTGCTGCGCGTCTCGAGGTATTTGCCCACGGTGACGAGCGACAGGATCGTGCCGGCGCTCTCAAAATACAGGTTGTCCATGCCCGTCATCATGGCCTCGTGGACCTGCCCGGCGGCCAGCTGGTCGGCCATGATAAACATGGCGTAGAGCGACCAGGCGATGGACGCGGTGGCGCCGACCGCGATGAGCGCATCCATGGTGGGCGCGCCGTGCGCGAGCGATTTGAAGCCGTTGATAAAGTACGCGTCGTTGACGTAGACGATGGGAATGAGCAGGACGAGCTCGGTAAGCGCGAGCGTCATGCTGTGGGTATGGTCGGTGAAGATGCCGGGTAGCGGCCAACCGAACATGTGCCCCATGCCTATGTAGAACAGCGGGACGAGGAAGATGATCGAGACGATGAGTCGGGTGCGCATGGCGGAGGCGGCTGCCTCCAGCTTTTTGGTGGGCGACTCCATATGGGCGGCGCCGGACCTGGCTTGCGTACTGCCGTTTGCGGCGGTACCGGTGCCCGCGTCGACGGGCGATGCCGAGTAGCCCGCGCGGTCGACGGCGGTGCAGATGTCGTCGGGGGTGACCTGAGTGGGGTCGTAGTCGACCAGCATGGAGCCGGCGAGCAGGTTGACCGCGACGCTTTGGACGCCGTCGAGCTTGCTGACGGCGCGGTCCACGTGCGCCTGGCAGGCGGCGCATGTCATGCCACCCACGTCGAACTTATCTTGAGCCATGGCTTCTCCTTTCTGTGGCGTAGTGTCAGAAATGTTAACCTGCCGATACTATACACCCATACCCCCTGGGGGTGTCCAGCGGAGATGGAAATGTATGACATTTCGTTACAGAAGGAGACTGACTGCCGGGGCAGCGGACCGTCCGGCCAACATCTCAATCTGTAACAACTAGACCCGTTTTTGCTGAGTTGCTGTTACGGATCGAGACAAACCGTCCGGGGTCAACTCGAATGTCTCGATCTGTAACATCTAGAGAGGTTTTTGGACCCTTGCTGTTACAGATTGAGATGTTGTCTCGTGGGGTTGAGATTTGTCTCGTTCTGTAACATCTGGGGACCGTTTTGCCGAGTTACTGTTACAGATCGAGAGAAACCGTCCGGGGTCAACTCAAACGTCTTGATCTGTAACACCTAGCAGCGAAGATGACCCCTTACTGTTACAGATCGAGACAAACCGGCGCAGGTGTCTTGGACCCTGCAATGAAAAACGCCGGGGCACCCGTGTGATGGACGCCCCGGCGCATGTTGGGCAGGGTTTACGAAGTAGCGGGAGAGGAGGAGAGGCTGCCTCCGAATCCTTACTCCTGACGACGTTTCTTGTCGGTCAGGAAGACGCCGGCGGCTACAAGCACGACGCCTCCGATGACAAACGTCTCACCGGCGAGCGCAGCATTGTCGCCTGTGGTGGGAAGCGCCGAGTTGGCTGCCGTCTTGGCGTTGCCGGCGGATGGCTTTCCGGCAACCGGCTTAGCGGCAGCCTGCGCGATCTTGGCCTGCTCGGCCTTCGCCGCCTCTTGCTCTTGGCGGGCGATCTCGTCCTTCAGGGCTTGTTCGGCGGCAACGCGCTTCGCCTTCGCCTCGTTGTAGTCGTTGAGAGCCGCGGTGTAGGCGGGTGTCGCCTCGTCAAGAGTTGCCTGGGCGGCGTCGAGTGCGGCCTTCGCATCATGTTCAGCCTGCTTGGCGGTGACGCACTTGGCAAAGAGGGCGTTGAGGGTGTCGTTCGCGTTTGCATCGGAGCCGGTTGCGATGCCGTTTTCGACATTGACGGACTTGAGCTTTCCGAGGACGGCAGCAGCGGCGCCCGATGCGGCCTGAGAATTCTCGACCACTTGCTCGGCGTTTGCGATGGCGTCGTTTGCTGCGCTAAGGGCAGCTTCGGCCTCGGTTGCTGCTGCGTCGGCGTCCTTCTTGGCCGCCTTGGCTGCGGCAAGATTATCGGCCGCGTTGCTCAACGCATCGGCATGGGCCTGCTTTGAAGCGAAGTCGTTTTCTGCAGTGGTCAGACCGCTCGCGGCGTGCTTCGCGGTCGCCGCCTTGGCCTCGGCGTTGTCCTTCGCGGCGTCGAGGGCCTGCTTCTCGGCAGCCGCGTCGCGCTCCGCCTTTTCGAGAGCACTCTGGGCAGACGTCTGGGCTGCCGTGGCTTCATCAAGCGTTTGATGGGCCTTGTCAGCCTTTTCCTGAGCCGCAGCAACATCGGCAGAATACTTTGCGAGCTCATCGCTGGCGGCAGCGTAGTTAGCCTTCTTGTCGGCAACGATGCGCTTTGCGTTTTCGAGATCCGTTGCCCGTACTGCGACTGTTTGCTGCGCCTGGTCATATGCTGCCTGGGCGGCGTCGACGTCACCCTGCTTTTGAGTGACTGCGGCTTGCGCGGCCGCTGCCTGAGCGTTGGCTGCGTCTGCACTATTTTGCGCGGTATCGCGTTCCAGCTGGGCTGTGGTTACGGCAGCTGCGGCGGTAGCGAAGTTAGCGCTTTGCTTGCTTGCTGCCTGCTGCTTTTGCTCGACCGCGGATGCGGCTTCGCTTGCAGTTTCGTCGGCCTTCTGCTTGTTTTGGGATGCCTGCTGGAGTGCAGCTTGCTTGTTGGCAAGATCTTTCTTGGCGGTCTCGAGTTTGCTCCCAGCATTTTTAAGGCCGCTGACATAGCCGTTAAGCGTCTGCTCGAACTCGTCGACGGACATAGCAGAGCTCGTCCAATCGTGGTCGGGCTTCCATGGCGAGGCTGTCTGGGCGGTAAAGGATGCGGTGTCTCCGTATTTGTTATTGCGGGCGGTGCTGAGACCGGTACCCATGACTGTGTAGTTGGGATTAATGCAATTGATGTAATGGCCTACGACTTCGTCATATTTATCATGGACATATTCGTCAATTATGCTGTCATTACGTCTATTATTCGAGCTATACGAATAATAGAAGTCGTAGGCAGCCTTTTCTGCGAGGTTGTGGACACTAAACTTGGCCGCTACCGCCTCGTCAAAATACGCCTTCTCCTCCGTAATCCACCCCTGGCAGGGGTCGCTGTAGTTCCACGAGAGATTCTCTGCGACCCTAAACTGCTGCGCGTGCTCAATGTTCGAACTTGACCAGTTGGCATCGGCAATTGCCGCCGCGACAAGATTATAGGAAACCTTAAGTGGGTTTAGACCAACGGAAACGCGGTAGCTGTTGATTGACTTCATGACAGTAATAGCCGAAATCATATTGTCGAGCGAAGTTGCGTCGGTGCTGTCGCCAACATGGGTGGCATCCTTATACTTGCAGTTTTCGATAATCGAGACCGCCTCATTGGCGCCAACGGATTTAAAGAACCCGATAGCACCCTGCTTGAGCGTGGATTCGGCAGAGTCTGCCGTCTGCTGAGCGGCGTTAACGGCAGTCTGGGCGGATTGAACCGCGGCTTGGGCTGACTGCAGCTCGTTCTGAGCTTGCGCGGCCGCCTCGTCTGCGGCCGTCTTTGCTGCCTTCGCGTCCTCGACGGCCTTATTCGCCTCATCGAGCTTGGCAAGCTCGGCGCTATGGGCTGCCTTCGCGTCCTCGACGGCCTTGTCCTTTGCGGAGACTGCGGCATTCGCGGTATCGAGCTCGGACTTCTTTTGCTCGGCATTCTGCTTTGCGGCATCAAGCTCCGATTGTGCTGCGGCAAGATTATTTTGTTTCTGGCTCTGATCCTGCTGGGCGTTTTCCAGAGCTTTCTCGGCGTTTGCCTGGGCACTCTTTGCGGCGTCAAGATCGGCCTTGGCAGCATCGACCTTTGCCTGGGCGGCATCATACTCCGGCCCAGCGGCGCCTGCCTTTGCGGCTGCCAAATCGGCCTGCGCGCTGTCGTACGCCGCCTGCGCTGTGGCTACCTGGCTATCCGCGGCGGTCTTTGCCTGCTGGGCGGAAGTCAGCGTGCCTGCCGCCTCGTCGTAAGCGCTCTGCGCGGCGCTCTGAGCCTGCTGGGCATCGGCGAGCGCGGAATCGGCAGTGGCCTTCGCAGCCTTTGCCTGGTCAAGAACCTTCTGGGCATCTGCGGCAGACTGCTCGGCGGCCTTGATTTCCTCCGGCGTTGCGTTGGCGGCTGCCTTCTGGGCTTCCTCAAGCTTGGCCTGTGCGTCGGCTGCCGCCTGCTTTGCGGAGTCGAGTGCCTTCGTCTTGCTCTCGGCATCGGTCTTGGCCGTGTCGAGTTTGCTCTGGGCATCCTTCAGCGTAGCACTGGCGCTGTCGGCAGCCTTGACGCTTTCATCGAGCTGGCGAGCGTATTCGGCACGCGCGGCGGCTTCTGCCTGCGAATTGTCGGAGACGGAAGCGTCGTAAGCGGTCTGAGCGTTGTCACGTGCCGTCTGCTTTTTGGTATAGGGGGCGACTGCCGTGTCGTAGTCGGACTTGGCTTCTGCCTCGGCAGCCTTTGCGGCGTCGATTGCGGTCTGCAAGTCGGCAATTTTCTGGGCGTTCGTCTTTACTGCGGAGCCTGCTGCCTCGCCGGCGTGGACGGCGAGCGGGGACATGATTGCGTCCTGTGCCGTGGTGTCGTTCGCATCGTTGGCAAATGCCGAGAACGGGGCGAGCAACGACGAACCAGTCATTGCGATGGTGGTGGCTGCGGTGACGGCGAGTCGCGCGGTCTTGTGACCCGCGAATGCATGACGGGGCTCGGCGCCGCCTGAGGGTTCCAAGTGTTTAGGTGCGTACTTTGCCATTTCTTCTCCCAATCGTTGAAGGGGTACCTATGACAATTCGTACGTTACGACCGCCGAAAGGGTTCCTGTTGCGCAACATTGGCAAGGAAATATCGACACACTTGAGTCACATTTATGAGGCGAAGTTCTCGGCAAGCTAACGTCTCGTTCTGTAACATCTAGCAGCAAATATGACCCCTTACTGTTACAGATCGAGATGTTGTCTCGCGGGGTTGGGGTTTATCTCGTTCTGTAACAACTAGACCCGTTTTTGGCGGGTTACTGTTACAGATCGAGACATTCCGTCGGACGCCAACTCAAGATCTCGATCTGTAACAACTAGACCGATTTTTGGGTCTTAGATGTTACAGATCGAGATGTTCACGGCAAGGCACCCGCTCCCTAAATACAGAACCCGGGAACCACACAGGTTCGTTTTTTGGGATTGTCCGCGGGCGTTGCGTACGTAAAGACGTCGCCGTCGTGCCCCACGCGGTTCATATAGAGCGTGCCTTCGCTCTCCGATGTGTCGGGACTCACCGTTCGTTCCCACCAGCAGGTGTCCTTGCCCTTCCACTGGCGAACCAACGTCTCGTTCGTGGTATACGGACTTACCTTGAGCTCGCGGAAGAGTTGGTACTCCTTGCCCTCGCCGTTATAGATGTCGGCCAGGTAGTGAAAGTCCTTGGCAAACGAATTGGGCGGTTGCGTACCGCACAGCTCGACCATGGCGGGCAGCCAAAGGGTTGCGGGCAGCTCGCTCAGACACGACGCACTGTTGGCGGCACCAACGTTATTCGAGACCTTTTTGACAGATTTGATGAGTGCGCGCAACTCGTTGGGCAGCAGCTTAAGGCCGTCGCCGTTGAGCCATTCCCGCAGCTCGCAATCTGCCCAGCCGGCGCTCGGCGGTTCAGCCGCAGCGTTGCGCTCGGCAATACCCGCATCGAACATAAACGTCAGTCCGGCCTTGCCCGTCCCGTCCAGAAGTTCGTCGTGGCGGATGCCCACAAGCTGAGCGCCGACCTCCAGCCCGTTGGCGAGCTTCACGCGCTTGGTGCATGGATAGGGGATATGACCGTCATCGTCGAGCAGATGATAGCGCTTGGCAATCTCGCGTGCCTCGCTACGGGTCTCGGCGGCCTTAATCTTGAGCGAAATCTCCTGCAGCTGATCCCAAGTGTAGTCGTCAAGCGAACCGCGGATGCCGTCCAGGTAGTCGGGGATGCCAAAGCCATGGGTTGCTGCCCCGATAACGCCGAGCCCCGCAACGGCTGCAACGACGCCGCCGATGACAAAGCGGCGGCGGGTCATGGCATCGTGACGGGCCTGCTCCAGGATCTCTCGCGCGCGCTCGCCGGCGACGTCGACCTTAAGGTGCGTGCCAGAATCGATATCAATTGCGGCCTCGTCTCCTGCGCCCTCGCGGTCCTCAGATTCTGCAGCGGGGAGGTACGTCGAGAGCACCTCGAGCATCTGCTGCTCGGTAGGGCGATCGCCCTGTTCGACCGAGATGCCTTTCATGATGATCTGGACAAGCGCTTTGTCGCCCTCGCAGCGCGGCTCGAGCGGCGCCGGTTTGGTCTTGGTCTTTATGAGGTAGAACGAGCCGGTCGCCGCGGCACCCGTCGACTCGACATCGAACGGTTTGCGACCGCTGTAGAGCTGGTACAGAATGCTCGAAAGCGCATAGACGTCGATCGCGGGCGAGCGGCGAAGGGCCGCGATGCCTTCGATATCCTGCGTGAGCATTTCGGGCGCGGCGTATGCGGGCGTGGCAAAGCGCCAGATGTCGGCGCGCCGGGTGATCGTGTCGTCGCCGAGGGCCATGGTCGCGGAGCCCATGTCGATGAGGCAGGGGTCAAAGGAGCAATCGGCAATCTGCTGCTCGAGCGTTCGGCTGGTGGTGCGGAACATGATATTGGCAGGCGACAGGTCGCGATGGATGACCGGATTCACGAGGCCTTGGGTCATCAAGAGCGCGCGAAGCACGGCGTTTCCGACGGCGGCGACCATCTGGGTGGTCAGCCCACCCGAGGCGTCGTGCGGAAGCAAGGGCAGCGCCTGCTTGAGCGAGGTGCCCTCGACCCACTCCATGAGGATGAGCGGGTCGTTCTCGCACGATCCGTAGCCATAGACGCGCGGAAATCCGCGCAGGTGCGAGACGGTACACAGATGACGGTACTCCTCGAACAGTGCGGCGGTGTTGGCCAGATGCGCGGCCGATTGCTCGGCGGAGCGGTCGGGCGTCTGGTCGGAAAGGATGGCGTTGTCCTTGAGCAGCTTGACGGCAAAGACCTCGCCGCTCGTGTTGGTCGCGCGCAGCACGTGCCCGATGTTGCCGTTGTTGCGGTGGGCCGTCTGGAGAATAAGCGTCATAAACCGACGCTTGGCGTCGTCCTCGGCGCTGGGGTCGACCGCCACGGCGGTGTCGAACGTGTCAAGACGGATGAGTTTGTCGCCATAGGCGCTATCGGTAGTATCCATGGCGTTCCTTTGTCTGGCATGGGTTGCCGCGCGTACACGTGAGCAGTGCGGATATCGGTAAAGTACCATGATAGCCGCACTGCTCACGTGTACCGCTGAGTATTGTCGTTTACGACACAGAAGGTAGAAGACGAAAGACGGACGGCGACCGTCTTCCGATCGCTGTCCGTGCTAGTCCACAATGACAAGGAATGTCGTGTAGAGACCCAGATGGAGCCTGTCGCTGTTGGCGATTTCCACGGGGGGATAGACTTTGCCGGGTTCGCGTTGGTCGCGCGGCGGCTCAATCACAATATCGCCGTCGCCCGCGCCCGATTCGAGCACTGTGCCGTTGGTCGATCCAAGGCCCTGGGCGTACCAGTGCTCACCCTCGAGCCAAATGCGAAGATGCTCGCGCGAGGCGTCGGCGCCTACATCGGTGATGCTGGGCGAGGTTTTGGGCAAAGAACCAATCACGGTGCCGCGCGGATCGCGTGTGAGGGGATGGATTTGCATGTCGGCGCAGTTGTCGGCATGGGTTCTGAGCAGACCGAGGTTGGGAGCGACGGTGTGCGGCTGCTCCAGGCTGCTCATAAAGCCACGTCCGACGGTAGTTTCGGTGGTGCCAAAGTGCCCGCCCGTCTTGCTGGCGCAAAAGCGCTCGACGGTGGCCACGCCCTGAACGGGATCGGCGAGCGCCCCCGTTGCCACAAAGAGCATAAGGTAAAGCGTGCTTTTCTCGCGCACGGCATTGCCGTCAAAGTTGTCGATGCGATTGAGGGCATTTGCATATAGGCGGCTGTCCAGCTTGTAGCTGGCGAGAGCCGACATCATTTCGTTGGCGGCCGGACCACGATAGTGCTCGGCGATTGCCCGATAGGCGGCCTCGCCGCCGCCGAGCTTGCTGCAGATTGCCGAGGAAAGGTTGAGCGTGGTGACGGTAAAGTCGCTGTAGATGGAGGGCGCGCACTGGTCAGGCTTGCGATGGACGATGTAACGGGTGAGATACGAGCGGTTGGAAGAGCATTTCTCGAGCAGGGTACTGCCGAGATAAGAGTTTCCATTGATGAGCATTCGGGCGATCTCGAGATGTTTAAGACCGCCGAACGAGCGAATATCGTTATAGAGGACCGAGCAAGGCGTCTCTGCTGCCACGGATACCTCCTTTGATTGCTTCCTAGCCAATATGGCGATAGGAATTAATGGCCCCCGGTGGGCGACGTATTAAATGGCTGCGCAATATATAGCGTAACCAAAGCGACATTATAGGCCACATGTTCGAAATTGCAGGAAGCCTGAGAGATTTGGTTTGGACTGGACGGAAATCCCCCTCTGTCTTGATCTATAACAATTAGGACCCGGTTTTGCCCTGCATCTGTTACAGATTGAGACAATCGGCCAGGCCCACCTCGTCCACCTCGTCATCTGTGGTTTACGTGGGGGCATGCGAAGCACGGGTATACTAACCGGCGGCGAATCTGCTCCATCGCTTAGAGCTGCTGCGTCTGGACGGCGCGTGATAGGGCTGCCAAAGCGATCGCCAGCGTGCTGAGCAACGTCCTCTCTGTGCGCACCCGTTTTTGTATGTATTAGCGCACTACCACGCACGCCAGCGCGGCCGCATGCCGTGCCCATAGCGCGTGCAGATAAGGAACAACAACATATGCGTAATTCTGTATCCGACGTCACGGACGCCGAGATTCTGGACGAGACCCGCGAGGCCATGACCCAGGCCGCCTTCGATGCCGCCGACGAGGCAAATGCTGCCCAGGCCGTCGAGTCCGCTACCGAGAGCCTGCCCGCCTTTGACGAGCTGGGGCTTTCGGACGAGATGCTTCGTGCTATTGAGAACCTGGGCTACACGGCGCCCACGCCCGTTCAGGCCGGCTCCATCCCCGTGGTGCTCGAGGGCCGCGACCTGCTTGCCGCCGCTCAGACCGGCACCGGCAAGACGGCCGCCTTCTTGCTGCCGACCATGAACAATCTGGAGCACATCGCTCCGCCCAAGCCCGTGCGTGAGCGCGGCGGCCGCAACCGTCGTCGCGGCGCCAAGAAGCCCGAGGGCAACGGCCGTGGCCCCGTGATGCTCGTCATCACCCCCACGCGCGAGCTCGCCCAGCAGATCGACGAGGTTGCGAGCAAGATCGCCGACGTCACCGGCCATGTCGCCGTGACCGTCGTGGGTGGCGTGAGCTACAAGCCGCAGACCGCGGCACTCAAGTACGGCTGCGACATCCTGGTCGCTACGCCGGGCCGTCTGGTCGACCTGATCGAGCAGGGCGCCTGCCACCTGAACGAGGTTAAGGTCCTGGTGCTCGACGAGGCCGACCGCATGCTCGACATGGGCTTTTTGCCCGCCGTCCGCCGCATTGTGCGCGAGACGCCGGCCGAGCGCCAGACGCTGCTGTTCTCGGCGACCCTCGACGAGGAGGCCGTGGGTGAGATCACCGACCTGGTGAGCGACCCGGCTCGCGTGGAGATCGCACCGGCCACGTCGACCGCCGACACCGTCGACCAGTTTGTGTTCCCGGTGTCCATCGAGGCCAAGAACAACCTGCTGCCCGAGTTCCTCAAAAAGGAAGGCCCGGAGCGCACTATCGTCTTTATGCGCACCAAGCACCGCGCCGACAGCTGCTGCCGTCGCCTGGAGCGCAAGGGTATCAAGGCCGCCGCGATTCACGGCAACCGCAGCCAGGCCCAGCGCGAGCGTGCCCTTTCGGCCTTCCGCGACGGTACCGTCGACGTGCTGGTGGCAACCGACGTGCTTGCCCGCGGCATCGACATCAGCGACGTGCGCTACGTCGTGAACTTTGACGTGCCAGCCGAGCCGACCGACTACATCCACCGTATTGGCCGTACGGGCCGCGCCGGCGAGCTGGGCTGGGCCATTACGTTTGTGACCGAGCAGGACGTGGACGAGTTCTACGAGATTGAGAAGCTCATGGACAAGACCGCCGACATCTACGAGGCCGGCGACCTGCATGTGGGTCCCAACCCGCCTGCGGTTGATCCCGAGCGCGACCCTTCGGCCTTTAAGGTGAAGAAGAAGACCAAGCGCGGCAAGTCCAAGAGCAAGAAGAAGCTTGAGCAGGCACGTCGCGACGGCAAGCGCAACGGCGATGACTATGGCGATGTGGCCGGTCGCTCCAACCGCGGTCGCGACGAGCGTCGCGGCGACGGCGAGCGTCCGAGCCGTCCCAAGCGCGGCGGCAAGACCCGCGTGCGCGAGGGCGTTCAGGCTCGCGTGGACGAGGCCGTGGAGAGCGTGGCCCGCGAGGTGGCTGCCGAGGAGCGTGCCGGTGCTGGTGCCGCTGAGCAGCCTGCGCGCGGCAACCGTGCCGAGCGCCGTGCCAAGCAGTTCCAGGGCGAGGCGCATCGCCGTCGCCGCGAGGACGAGGACCGCGGCGGTCGTCGCCGTGTTGAGCGCGAGGACAAGGGCCGTGGCTCGCGTGGCGGCAAACGTGGTGCGGGCGACCGTCGTCGTTCCGGTCGCGATGACGAGCGCGGTGGCCGCGGCACTGAGCGTCGTGAAGGCGCCCGCGGCAATGGTGGCCGCAGCGGCGTTGGCCGCTCTAACGAGTCGCGCGATCGTCGCGACCCGCGTGCTAGTCGCGACCGTCGCGATGACTGGCGCAACTACGACGATACCCGCGAAGAGCGTCGAGGCGGCTACCGTGGTGGTCGCGGCGGCAACCAGGCCGGCTCCCGTGGCGGTCGCGCCGGCGGTCGCGATAACCGTGGCAGCTATGGCAACAGCCGTGGCGGCAAGCGCGGCGGCAGCTCCCGTCGCCCCGGTGACGGCGGCGGCAAGCGCAAGTAACATACGCGTCGCGCGGTAAGGCGAGACGAGTTTGGGCCCCGAGCAGACTGTGCTCGGGGCCCTTTTGTTTATCGTAACCACCGCTAGTCCAAATTTGATTGCCTCGGGAATGCAGCAGAGCGAGGAGTGTCCCCGGGTGCCGGCAGAAAAGGAACGTCCCTAAGTGCCGCATTGTGGGTAACGCGTTTATCGAATATGGCATTTATCTGCGGTAATGTTCTTTTTCACCGCTGAGGGTGACATTTTATACCGCCTGCCGAACTATGTGGAGACCTAACAACTTTTTAGGTCAGTGTTGTGCGTGTAGCAATTTCGCCCGGCCTCGCCTCCGGGCTGCCGCATGAGAGGGGATCTTATGGCTCGACTGCATGTAATGGAACGCAGCCACGCTCAGGCTGTCATGGACGACCTGCATGATGCGCTCGGACGCCGTCTGGCGGTGAGTTCGCTCGCCCCGTGTCCCGTTGAGTTTACGGCGGCGCTCGTCAACCTGTGCTCTACCCAGAGCTGCGGCAAGTGTACGCCCTGCCGCGTGGGCCTGAGCGCGCTGAGCGACCTGCTCGCCGATGTGCTCGAGGGCCGCGCCGACGAGTCCACGCTCAATCTGATCGAGCGCACCGCCCGCACCATCTATCTTTCGAGCGATTGCGCCATCGGCTACGAGGCCGGCGCCATGGCGCTTACGGCTATCCGCGGTTTTCGTGACGATTTTGAGCACCACATCCGCGAGCACTCCTGTGGCTTTGACCGCGATGCCCGCGTCCCGTGCGTCTCGGGCTGCCCGGCGCACGTCGATATTCCCGGGTACATTTCGCTCGTCGAGGCCGGCCGCTATGCCGACGCCGTCAAGGTCATCCGCAAGAACAACCCGCTGCCGCTCGTTTGCGGCCTGGTGTGCGAGCATCCCTGCGAGATGCACTGCCGTCGTGGCATGGTCGATGACCCCATGAACATCCTCGCCCTCAAGCGTTTTGCCGTTGAGCACAGCGACCTCAACGATTGCAAGCCCAGCGTGGCCGACAACACCGGTAAGCGCGTCGCCGTGATCGGCGGCGGCCCGGCCGGCCTTTCCTGTGCCTACTACCTGGCCGTGATGGGCCACAAGGTGACCATTTTTGAGCAGCGCCACCACCTGGGCGGCATGCTGCGCTACGGCATCCCCAGCTACCGTCTGCCGCGCGAGCGCCTGCAGGCCGAGATCGACTGGATCTTGAGCGCCGGTATCGACGTGGAGCTCGACCACTCCGTGAACGGCGAGGAGCTCGCCCGCCTGCGCGACGAGTTCGATGCCGTCTACCTGGCCATCGGTGCCCACAGCGACAAGAAGCTCGGCCTTCCGGGCGAAGAGGCGCCCGGCGTGGAGTCGGCCGTCAAGATGCTGCGCGCCATCGGTGACGACGAGCTGCCCGACCTGAGCGGACAGCGCGTGTGCGTCATCGGCGGCGGCAACGTGGCCATGGACGTGGCACGCTCTGCCGTGCGTTGCGGAGCCGAAAAGGTGAGCATCGTCTACCGCCGCCGCATCTGCGATATGACAGCCCAGGACGCCGAGATCGCCGGTGCCCAGGCCGAGGGCTGCGAGGTGCTGGAGCTCACGGCCCCGCTCGCCATCGAGACGGGCGAGGACGGTCGCGTGAGCGGCCTGCGCGTGCAGCCGCAGATTATCGGCGAGCCCCGCCGCGGGCGCCCGGCCCCGCGTGCCGCCGCCACACCCGAGCAGGTCATTCCTTGCGAGCGCGTGTTCGTGGCCATTGGTCAGGACATTGACTCCAAGTCGTTTGAGGACATGGGCATCGCCTGCAAGTGGGGTCGCGTCGTCACCGATTCGGACGGCGCCGTGCCCAACTTCGATGGCCTCTTTAGCGGCGGCGACTGCCAGACCGGCCCCGCCACTGTCATCCGTGCCATCAACGCCGGCCGCGTGGCTTCGGCAAATATCGACCGCTACCTGGGCTTCGACCACAAGATTAAGCTCGACGTGGAGCTGCCGACCGTTCAGTTTAAGGGCAAGCACGAGTGCGGCCGCTGCGAGCTGGGCGAGCGCGAGGCCGGCGAGCGCATTCACGATTGGAATCTGGTCGAACAGGGCCTTACCGAGGAAGAGGCACGCCAAGAGGCGAGTCGCTGCCTGCGTTGCGACCACTTTGGCTTTGGCGCGTTCCGCGGAGGGAGGAACCTGGAATGGTAGAGTTCAACAAAACCACCGCCGGCGACAACAGCGAAAACGGAGCGCACAACATGGTCAGGCTCATTATCGATAACTGCGAAGTCGTGGTGCCCGAGCACACCACGATCCTGGATGCGGCCAAGTCCGTCGGCATCCAGATTCCCACCCTGTGCTACCTGCGCGATCTAAACGAGATCGGCGGCTGCCGCGTGTGCGTGGTCGAGGTTGAGGGCTGCGACCAGCTGGTTGCCGCCTGCAACAACTACGTGCTCGACGGCATGGTGGTCCACACCAACAGCCCCAAGGCCCGCGAGGCTCGTCGCACCAACGTGCAGCTGCTGCTGTCCCAGCACGACTCGCAGTGCACGAGCTGCGTGCGCAGCGGTAACTGCAACCTGCAGACCATCGCCAACGACCTGGGCATTTTCTATCTGCCGTATCAAAGGCATTTGGCGGGCGAGGGCTGGGATTTCGATTTTCCCATCATCCGCGAAAACGACAAGTGCATTAAATGCATGCGCTGCATCAAGGTGTGCGAGAGCGTGCAGGGCCTAGGGATTTGGGACCTGACCAACCGCGCCACGCATACCGCCGTGGGTACCCGCGGGCGTGCGCCGATCGACAAGACCGATTGCGTCGCGTGCGGCCAGTGCATTACGCATTGTCCGACGGGCGCACTGCGCGAGCGCGACGATACCGAGACCGTGTTTGACGCGCTCGCTAATCCCGACAAGATCGTGCTGGTGCAGATCGCGCCTGCCGTGCGCAGCGCCTGGGGCGAGGAACTCGGCATTTCGCGCGAGGAGGCAACCGTTGAGCGTCTGGCTTGCGCGCTGCGCCGCGTGGGCTTTGAGTACGTGTTCGATACCGATTTCTCGGCCGACCTCACCATTATGGAGGAGGGCTCCGAGCTGCTCGAGCGTCTGGGCAAGGCCGCCAAGGGCGAGAGCGACAGCCGCGGCTGGCCCATGTTTACGAGCTGCTGCCCGGGTTGGGTGCGCTTTGTGAAGGCACGCTATCCGGAGTTTGTCGACAGCCTGTCCACGTCCAAGTCGCCGCAGCAGATGTTCGGCGCTATTGCCAAGACCTACTACGCCAAGGTGCTGGGCGTGGAGCCCGAGCGCCTGTTCGTGGTGTCCGTTATGCCGTGCACGGCCAAGAAGGCCGAGTGCGCGCTGCCGAGCATGGTGGGCGAGGGCGGCGCGCCCGATGTGGACGTTGCACTGACGGTGCGCGAGATGGTGCGCATGATCCGCGCGAGCCACGTGAGCGTGGACACGCTGGTCGAGGAGCCGCTCGATACGCCGCTGGGTTTTGGCACGGGCGCGGGCGTGATCTTTGGCGCCACGGGCGGCGTGATGGAGGCTGCCGTGCGCTCGGCCTATTACCTGGTGACGGGCAAGAACCCGGATGCGGATTTCTTTACCGACGTGCGCGGACTCGACGGCTGGAAGGAAGCTGTGGCCGATATCGATGGCACCAAGGTGCGCGTCGCCGTGGCGCACGGGTTGGGCAACGCCGCCCGCCTGCTCGACGCGATTCGCGACGGCCGCGTGAGCTATGACTTCGTTGAGGTTATGGCATGCCCAGGCGGTTGCGTCGGTGGCGGCGGTCAGCCCATCCACGACGGTTGCGAGCTGGCAGCCGAGCGCGGCCAGGTGCTGTGGGGCCTGGATGCGAAGGCGGACATTCGCTTCTCGCACGAGAATCCCGATGTTCAGGCGTGCTACAGCGAGTTTTTGGGCGCGCCGCTCTCACCGCTGGCCGAGGAGCTGTTGCATACCGACCATCACGCCTGGTCGATGCCCAATGAGGGGGCGTGCTAGCGATGCGCGCGTTTGATGTTGAGCTGTCGCGCCGGGGGTTTGCCTCGGCGCTCGCTGCGGGCGCGTTGTCGCTCGCACTGGCTGGCTGTGGCGGCGGGGCTGCCGGTGCCGGGTCCGCCGCGGGCTCGGCTGCCACAGACGGCGCCGGTGCTGCTGCAGAGCCGGTCGAGGTGCACGTCGCCTCGCTCAAGGGGCCGACCTCGATTGGTCTGGTGCAGTTTATGGACCGGGCGGCCGATGGCGAGACGGACAATGAGTTCGACTTTGCGATCAACACCGCCGCCGACGAGATTGTGCCCAAGGTCATTCAGGGCGATATCGACATTGCCCTGGTGCCAGCCAACGTGGCGAGCGTGCTCTACAACAAGACCGAGGGCGCGGTGCAGGTCATCGACATCAACACGTTGGGCGTGCTGAACGTTGTGACGGGCGACGCGGACGTGACCTCGTTTGGTGACCTGGCGGGTCGCACCGTCTACATGACGGGCAAGGGCGCCACGCCGGAGTACGTCATGAACTACCTGCTGGAGCGCGCGAGCCTGACCGGCCAGGTGGCGCTTGAGTTTAAGAGCGAGCCCACCGAGGTGCTGTCGGCCCTGCTTGCCGACCCGTCCGCCGTGGGCGTGCTGCCCGAGCCGTTCAAGACCGCTGCCATCGCCAAGAGCGAGGGCAAGCTGTCAGCTCCGGTAAGTCTGACCGATGTGTGGGATGAGCTGGCGGGTGACACGGGTTCGCGCCTGCTGACGGGCGTGACCGTGGTGCGCCGCGCGTTTGCCGAGGAACATCCCGAGGCCGTGGCGGAGTTCTTGAGCTGCCATGCGGCGAGCGTTAAGGCTGTCAATGCGGCGCCGGCAGACTGGGCGCAGGCCGTGGTCGATGCCGGCATCGTGGACAACGCCAAGATCGCCGAGAAGGCGATTCCCGGGTGCATGCTCGTGTGCCAGACGGGCAAGGATATGAAGGCGGCACTTAGTGGGTATCTGCAGGTGCTGGCCGACGCGGACGCGAGCGCCGTGGGTGGTAAACTTCCGGCTGACGATTTCTACTACATGGAGTAGCCCGTGCGTGTGTTTGCTCGACAAATGACAGAGCGTATGAAGGCGGTGGCGGCAGCAGGTGCCGTCGCCGCCTTTTGGCTTGCCGTGTGGGTCTTCGCGGCGGCGCTGGTGGCGCAGCCACTGATCTTGCCGGGGCCGGGTGCTGTTGCCTTGGCGCTGCTGCGCCTGGTGTGCGATGGCGGTACCTGGGCGATTTTGGCGGGCTCGGGCGCGCGGATATTGGGCGGGCTGGCGCTTGCCGCGGTGTGTGGTGGCGTGCTGGCCGGGATTTCGTCACGTTCGCGTGCGTTTGCCCGCCTGGTGGCGCCGGCGCTGTCGTTTGTCAAGGCGACGCCGGTTGCCTGCGTGGTGGTCCTGCTGCTCATTTGGCTGGGATCGGCGCGCGTGAGCATCGCCGCGGTCTTTTTGATGGCGCTGCCGGGCGTGTATTTTTCGCTGGCCGAGGGGCTGGCTCAGGTGAATAAACCGCTGGAGCAGATGTTCCGTCTGCATGGCGTGCGCGGCTGGCGCCTGTTTTGCGCCCACACCTGGCGCGAAGTCCTGCCGTTTGCGCTTTCGTGCGCCCGGGCCGTGATCGGCATGAGCTGGAAGGCCGGCGTGGCGGCGGAACTGATCGGCATGGCGGTGGGCACCGTGGGCGAGCGCATCTATCAGGCAAAGCTTTTGATTGAGACGGCTGATCTGCTGGCGTGGACCGTGCTGGTCGTTGCCGCCTCGTGGGCGTGTGAGCGCGTGCTGGTGTGGCTTCTGCGGGTTTCGGGACCCGTGGCGTGGCGCGCGGCCGTGCGGGCGCATGGGCATGGACTGCGCGGGCGTGCGGGGGCTGCGAGCGATAGCGCTGCGGCGGAGCTTGCGCTTGCCGTGGGCGATCGCGCGCCCTGGGCTCCGGCGCTGGATGGTCTGGTGCTCAACGTGCCCGCGGGCGGGCGTATCTGTGTGATGGGTGCTTCGGGTGCGGGCAAGTCGACGCTGCTTGCGCTAGCGGCGGGGGAGTCCGCGCCGTGCTCGATGGTGTTTCAGGATGCACGCTTGGTCGAATCCGCCTCGGCGCTGGATAACGTGTTGGTGTGCGCCGATGCGCGCGTGGATGCTTCGAGCGCCGCGGCATTACTGCGCCTGCTGGTGCCAGGGATCGACGTGCATGCTCGCGTGGCCGAGCTTTCGGGCGGGCAGCGCCGTCGCGTCGAGATCGCTCGAGTCCTGCTGTGCCCGGGCGGCGCCGTTATTCTGGACGAGCCCTTTACCGGTCTAGATACCGCCGCACGCGACGCATGCGCCGAGGTCGTGCTCGACCTGCTCGACGGCCGCATGCTCCTGCTCGCCACGCACGATGTCGCCGACGCTCAGGCCCTCGATATCTCGGACATCATCACGCTCTAAATACTAACTCAGCTACAAAATGATTCGTTTTCCTCCGTTCCCATGGGGTCGGGTGTGGTATTCTATCTGCGGGGTAATACTTAGAAATACCAAGTAATACCAACGCCGCAGAAACAAACTCCGGATGCGGGCCAATCGGGTTGCCTTCACAGCCCGTCGCCCAGCCGCGTGGCCCGCATCTATCCGCACTACCGTCGTTTCAAAAAGGAAGCGCCATGGCAGAACACATGACCCCCGTAGTCGCGAAGGTCTTGCCCGAGGAGAAGGCAGCCTTCGCGGCGGCAACTCAGCTCGTGGGCACCACGCCGTCCAACGCCATTCGCATGTTTATCGCCGCGTTCAATCGCTGCGGCACCTTTCCGTTTGACATCTCGCCCAACGGGGCCTTTGGCAAAGAGTGTCCTCAACAGCTAGTCGTTGAAGAACGTCCCCAATGACTAGTCGTCGGGAGGAGGTCGGCATGCTCAATGCGATGATTTGGGCGCTTGCCTGTTTTGGCGTCGTCGCTGCCGATATTGCCCTGAGCGTGGTTTTGTTTTCCGCTCTGGGCGTCGCGTCAGTGTTCATGGGTTTTTCGATCGATGACCTCGACATTCAATTGCTTCAGGCCGTCGCGCAGACGGCATCGTTTTTGATGGCGCTACTGTGGTGGCGTTATCTGTGGCCGCGTTCGTTTATGGCACGCCGGCAAAGCGAGCATCCGCTCGGCGGGGGAGCGCGTGGGGCGTGGAAGCGCATCGCCTGCGTTATCGTGATTGGCCTGGCCCTGCAGGTGGTTGTTGGCTACGTGACCGACGCCGTGCTGTCGCTGTTGCCCGAGGCCGCGGCCGACTACAGCGAGCTTGTCGAGGAAACAGGCATGGGCGACACCAGCTATCTCGCCGTCCTGACTACGGTGCTCGGTGCCCCATTTTGTGAAGAGCTGCTGGTGCGCGGCATTATTTTTGAGTTTTCGCTCCGAGCGTTTAATCCGCAGTGCCGCCCACTTTGGAAGCGCCGGCGTCGTGCGAGCGCGCAGGACGGAGCCATGGTGCCCTGGGCGGCCCCAAGCACGTGGGGTATCGCCGCGGCGATTGTGCTGCAGGCGGCAATCTTCGGTTTTATGCACATGAATTGGGTGCAGGGTTGCTACGCGGGTGCCGCCGGCCTCATCTTTGGTTGGGTGCTCGTGACGACCGGAAAGCTCCGCTACACGATCCTGCTGCACTTTGCCTTTAATGCCGGGTCGTATCTCATGACGTTGCTCTGGTTTGTGAACACGCCGCTCGATGTGGCAATTACGGTCGCTATCGCCGGCGTCATCCTCGTTGAGGCAATGCGTTCGCTGCGCCACGCGTGTGGGGTGGATGCAGCGAGCGCACCGCTGCCCTAGTTGCGGCGTCCGCCTCCGTTGGCGCCCTGACGCCCCTGGGCTGCGCGATTGCGACCGGCAGTGTTCTGTGCGCGCGACATGCCGCTGTGCCCCTTGCTACCCTTGGGCCCCTTGCCGGCGCCACCGTGCGGCTTGCCGCCCTTCTTGCCGGTTCCATGCCCGCCGTTGGCAGATGTCTCGCCCGGGCGCGGCGGCACGGGACGAATCAGGCAATGCTTGGTGTAGCCAATCAGATCGCGGCGGCCGGCTTTTTCCAGCGCCTCGCGCACGAGCTTGTAGTTCTCGGGCTTGCGATACTGGATGAGCGCACGTTGCATGGCCTTCTCGTGCGGGTCGCGCGCCACATAGACTGTCTCTTATACACATCTGACGCTGCCGACGACTAGTCG
>UQPY01000016.1 GCA_900542965.1 uncultured Collinsella sp. | reverse complement strand
GAGCGTCCGGCTGATAACCGGGAGGTCACAAGTTCGAATCTTGTCAGGTCCACCACTTTCTTTCGCAATAAACACCCCAGCGAGAGCCGAGTCGCCGCTGGGGTGTTTATTACTGTCTCCGTGGGGGTTTAGCTCAGCTGGGAGAGCGCGGGCTTTGCAAGCCTGAGGTCAGGGGTTCGATCCCCCTAACCTCCACCATGATGGACCTGTAGCTCAGTTGGTTAGAGCGTCCGGCTGATAACCGGGAGGTCACAAGTTCGAATCTTGTCAGGTCCACCATCAAAACTGTGAAGAGCCCTGGGGCGTTGCCTCGGGGCTTTTTTCTTACCTACTGAAAGTAGTCAAAAAAGCCCCGTCCCAAATTAACTACTTTGATTTTGTGTGCTGTGCGAAAGATTGGGTAGTATAGCTATTCAATGCGGCGGGCTGCCGCGTGTTAACCGCTACGTACCGGAGGTGTTCCATGGTTCGTGTCGACATAGAGACCATCGTCATGGCCGCCGGTCCCGTGCCATCGCTTATCGTGCTTCGCGAGCGCTGCAGCAAATCGGACTCGCCCGCGCCGTTGCGTTCCCTTTCCATTCAGACTGGTTCGTTTGAGGCTGCTGCCATTAGCCGTGGCATCGATAGCGGCCGCGCCGAGCGCCCGATTACCCATGACCTGCTGCTCGATACTGTTAGTGCCCTGGGCGCCAAGCTCGAGCGCATCGAGATCGTTCGCGCCGAGCCGCCGGTGTTCTACGCGACGATCGTCGTACTGGCCGATGGTGACGAGCGCAAGATCGACGCCCGTCCCAGTGATGCCATTGCCCTTGCCGTGCGCAGCAATGCCCCCATGTTTGTGGAGGATGACATCATGAATCGCCTGGGCACCGTTTCTGCCCATGCCGAGGAAGTTGACGACGAGCATGAGTTCGAGAAGTTCGACGAGTTCGTCCATACGCTCTCCCCCGATGACTTCTAAATGCGGGGCGGCCAGGATGCGGAGCGTTCGCTGATGGCCGGCGGTATGTCGGCCGAGGCGGCTGCGATCGCCCGCGAGGCCCAGATGCGCTCGGAGGCTTCTGAGGCGGCTCGCATTGCCTATGTGACGCAGGCCCGCACGCTTCGCGAACGCCGCTGCTCGTTTATCAAGATGGTTGTCATCTCCGCCCTTGTCGCGGCAATCTGCTCGCGCCTTCGTGGTACAGTTGGTGCGCTTGGGTTTTCGATCTCTACGGGCCTCGTGATCTGGGGCGTGGTCGATGCGGTAATGCTGACCAGTCAGATCAAGGTGCTCGATAAGCGCGCGATGGATATGATGCGCGCCCGCGACGCTGCCGCCAAGATCGCCGCCGAGGCACAAGAACTGTAACGACGCCAGACTCGATGGGAAGGTCTAAAGATGGCACAGGATATGCAGGACGCCGGTAACGTCTCCGCCGAGCTCGACGCCATGGTGTGCGATCTGATCGGCGCCTTCTTGGACGACCTGGCCGCGGGCGAGAACCCGGGCGTGGTCGTGGCGATCGAGGACGCTGCTTCCAACCGCTATCTGGCGGCGCTCGACGAGGATGGCGAAGAGGCGTGCCTCGAGGCGGCCACCAACTTTATCTCCGAGCACAAGATGGGTCTTAAGGACGAGGGCCTGGGCCGTATCGCCCGCTATGCCATCGGCTATACTGGCTGCGTCGAGATTGACGGTGGCTATCACGATGCTCTGCTCGTGAGCTTCTTCGAAACCACGCTCGAGAGTGGTTTTTCGGCATATGTGCTGTATGAGGGCATGGGCGCCGGCGATGGTTTTATGTGGAGCGACCCTGAACCTGCAGGTGAGGAAACCCCTCTCATCTAAAATCGCTAAAATAAACGAGTTTTCGGTAAAAGGCTCAATATTCCCGCCGAGCGTTGCATTGCTGGGTGGGTCGCATACGCGTGCCGGTTGTATATAGATAGAAGATAGGGGAACTACATGCGCGTAGACAATCTGAGGAACATCGCCATCATCGCTCACGTCGACCACGGCAAGACGACGATGGTCGACAAGCTCCTGCGTGCCACGGACGCCTTCCGTGCCAACCAGCAGGTCGAGGACCGCGTCCTGGATTCCAACGACCAGGAGCGCGAGCGCGGCATTACGATTCTCGCCAAGAACATCTCTATCGAGTACAAGGACGTCAAGATCAACGTCATCGACACCCCGGGCCACGCCGACTTTGGCGGCGAGGTCGAGCGCGTGCTGCGTATGGCCGACGGCGCCCTGCTGCTGGTCGACGCCTTTGAGGGCCCCATGCCCCAGACCCGTTTCGTGCTGCGTCACGCTATCGACACTGGCCTTAAGATCATGATCGTCATCAACAAGATCGACCGTCCGGGTGCTAACCCCGAGAAGGCCTACAACGACTGCCTGGACCTCATGGCCGACCTGGGCGCCACCGACGACCAGCTTGAGTTCGCCATGGAGCACGTGGTCTACGCTAGCGCCATGAATGGCTTTGCCCGCCTTGACCCCAACGACGGCAACATGGACATGTATCCGCTGCTCGACATGATCATCGACGACATGCCCGCGCCCGAGGTTGACGAGAACGCCCCGCTGGCCATGCAGTGCGTGACTATCGACCACTCCAACTTCGTTGGCCGTATCGGTATCGGCCGCGTGTACTCCGGCACCATCCACCAGGGCGACCAGATCTTGGTTGTGAAGAACGATGGCTCCAGTGCCACCGCTACCGTCAAGCAGCTCTTTACCTTCGACTACCTGGGCCGTACCGAGTGCCAGGAAGTCGGCGCCGGCGATATCGCTGCTGTCGTGGGTATTGACCGCACCGATATCGGCGATGTTTACACCGACCCCGAGAACCCCGTCGAGCTCGAGCCCATCGAGATCGACCCGCCGACCCTGTCCATCGTCTTTGAGGCCTCGACCTCCCCGCTCGTCGGCCGCGATGGCGACATCGTGGGCGCCCGTCAGCTTAAGGAGCGCCTGTTCAACGAGGCCGAGAACAACGTGACCATGAAGATCGAGGAGCTCGAGGACAAGAGCGGCGTCGAGGTCTCGGGCCGCGGCATCCTGCACCTGTCCGTCCTGATGGAGTCCATGCGCCGCGAGGGCTTTGAGTTCCAGGTCGGCCGTCCCCGCGTTCTGTTTAAGAAGGACGAGAACGGCAACAAGATGGAGCCTGTCGAGCAGGCCGTCGTCGAGTGCCCGGACGAGTACTCGGGCAAGGTCGTTGAGGTCTTCGGTACCTCCGGCGGCATCATGACGAGCATGGATACCTCGGGCATCGTGACGCACCTCGAGTTTAAGATCCCGACCCGCGGCATCATGGGTCTTAAGAACCGCATCATGAACGTTACCCACGGCGAGGGCGTGTTCTACCACACCTTCCTGGAGTACGGTCCCTACGCCGGCGAGATCGGCAACCGTCAGAACGGTGCCATGATCTCCATGACCACCGAGAAGGCCGTTGCCTACGCTCTGGGTACGCTGCAGGAGCGCGGCCAGCTGTTTGTTGAGCCGGGCACCGAGTGCTACGAGGGCATGATTGTGGGCGAGCGCAGCAAGGCCGGCGACATGGTCGTCAACATCGCCCGTACCAAGAACCTGGGCAACCAGCGTTCCTCGACCTCCGATATCTCCGTCCAACTGGTGCCGCCCCGCACCTTCTCGCTGGAGGAAGCGCTGGAGTACATCGCCGACGACGAGCTGGTCGAGATTACTCCCAAGAACATCCGCCTGCGCAAGCGTCTGCTCAACGCCACCGACCGCAAGAAGGCCGCCGTCCGCGCCGGTCAGGTCAACAAATAGGCGCTGGGCTTTATAACGTCTAACGAGAAAGGGCGTCGACCGTAATGGTCGGCGCCCTTTTTGGTGCACAGGGACTGAGCTGGTCTGCACCGCCACAAAGGTGCTTGGCATCTTTGTGGCGGTTAGCTGCTAAGCGGTGGGGAGTCCCGGCGTGTTAGCCGGCTGCTGCGGCTTGAGGTGGGCGTTGCGCCAGATGATCTGGATGATGTAGCCGAGCATAAAGACAAAGGCCACGCCGCTGATGAAGCCGCCTGCGAGGGGAAGCCCCGTGAGGGCGCCTGCGATTACGCCACCAACGGCTGCCATGGCGTAGCGGTTCTGGCTGTGTCCGACCATGCGCGCGATCGCGCACCCTGCAAAGGCACTCGATACCAGCGCGATGCCAATAACGCCGCACATGAGGGCTCCGGCAAGCGATAGACCAGCGATGGAGATAATCAGCAGTAGGACGGCGGGGACGATAGCAATCGTGCCCAGAAGACCGCTCACCCACAGGGGCGTGGGGCGCTGGTGGAGCATGCCGGCGGCGCTGGCGGTCGCGCGCGGAAAGACGAGCTCGAGTAACAGGGCGACAAAGCAGGTCGAGAGTGCCGCGGCGACGACACCGCCGATGACATCGTTAACGGTGGAAGTATCCTCGTTCTCGGTGCGGTCGATCTTGAGCGCGCCGACCTCGGCTCCTGCGGCGCGCTCGGGGTCCTCGGAGACGTGCGCGTTCACCGCGCCGGTGATGCGAGCGTTCTTGCCCAAGATGAGCTTGTCGGCCCAAACCTCAACATCGCCCTCGACGGTGCCATCGATGGTCACCGTATCGCCCGCAAGCGCTGCCGACTTGGTAGAGCCGCGTAGGGCAACCGTCTCGCCTATCGCGTAGAAACAGTTGGCGGTGCTGCCGGCGTTGAGAACAACGTGCTGGCCAGCGACGGTCACGCTGCCATCAACCGTGGTCTTGGCGATATCGATAGTGCGTGCCGCCAAGCGGACGGCGCCGCCCACCGTGCAGTCGCGGATAGAGAGGGTATCGCCCGCGGCGATGATATCGCGGTCAATGGACGCATCGTCCAAGTTGAGGGCCTGGCCGGCCCAGTACAGGTCACCCTCGACGCCAGACGGATCGACGTCATTGTCGGTCGCAAGTACGTTGCCTGCCGTGTCCGTGCCGGCAAATGACGTCGTGGGAAGAGCAGTGAGCGCGAGCGCGATGAGCGCGAATGCCATAAGCAGTCAGCGATGCATCTTGTGTGACGGCGCCGCCGCGGTTTGATTGAAAGCCATGGTTGATCCTTTCGTTAGGTGTTCGGCATTTACCTAACAGGGTACCCAACGCGTGGGCGCTCTAAAAGAACCTCTCGGTTGCATTTCGAAGGATGAGCCCGCGCCACCTACTTTTTGCGGTGCAAAAAGCGTGCGATGTCATCCTCGGTGGGGCTTTTGATATCAAAGCGCAGCGACAGCCAGCGTAGTCCCATGGTCACCACGACGCAAACGACCAGTGCGACGACATTGCTGACCAAGCCGCTCATGACAAGGCAAACATAGCTTGCCGATCCGGCGATGGCCGCGATGGCATAGAAGTTGGTGCGCTGGAAGATACCCGGCACCACACCCATAAAACCATCTCGCAGCATGCCGCCGCCCACCGCGGTAAAAAAGCCCATCATGATGCACACCGCCGGCGCAAAGCCGTAGACCAGCGCCTTGTCTGCGCCGGTTGCCGCATAAATACCCACCGAGATGATATCGAGCAGGGGAATGAGCTTTTCGGGCTTGTCGACGATTGCCGGGAAGATGTAGATGATGGCCGCGGTGGCGATGGAGAGCGGGAGCGCCATCGGTTGGTTGAGGATGTAGACGTTGCCCACCTGCAGCGTCATATCGCGCAAAAGACCGCCGCCCAGTCCACAGACCACGGCGAGCGCGACGGCGCCCACCAGGTCGAGTTTGTGCTCGCGTGCGACCAACACGCCCGAGATCGATGCCGCGACGACGGCGAACATCTCGAGCCAAAACGGGATGGCAACCATGGCATCCGAGGCGTGTGCGGTAACGATCATAGCGGCGGCAACGGGCAAGATGGGGTCCTTTGAGTTACGGGTTTAGACAATGCCCGTACATAGTACATGTTCGGCGCCGATTGCGACCCTATTGCTCGGCAAACGGTCGGGACTGGGTACGGTCATAGGTTCCATGTTAGGGGATCCGGGTTGATGCTGAACGCGATGGGGGCGTGGTCGAATAGGAGGGATATCCAAATTTTGAGCTCCGCTCAAAATTTATCCGGTCGGCTTGCGCCGACCGCGCTGCGCTAAAAACGCGCCACGGGCGCGTTTTCTTTACGCTCCGCGCCCTGGCGGGTTCGAATCCCTCCTCCTCCGCCGTATTTGCTTGTTAGGGACTCAAAACAAAAAAGCTCCCATTCCCGGGAGCTTTCTCAACCAAAATGGCGGAGGAGGAGGGATTCGAACCCTCGTGACCTTATACAGGCCAAACGGTTTTCGAGACCGCCGCATTCAACCACTCTGCCACCCCTCCGCGTGGGGTAAAAACAAAGCAGGCTCAAAGGCCTGCTTTGGAATTAACTGGCGGAGAGTCAGGGATTTGAACCCTGGAGACGCTTTTGACGCCTACACGATTTCCAATCGTGCTCCTTCGGCCACTCGGACAACTCTCCGTTAAATGCGAAAGTCAGTATACACGAGGAATCGCAAAGTGCAAACAGAAAAGTAGGCATTTTTTGAAACGCTTGGCTCCGCGGCGGGATTCAAGCGAGCAAAAACGGGCTCTGACCAGCATGGCTGCAAGTAGCAAATTGTTCAAAATGGGTATTTATAAGCGACTCGGCAATGAATTTAAAAATCTTTGACCGTTGCTGTGAACCACTGGTATGCATTTCGCGACCACAGCCATGCGCTGGCTGACCTGCGGTTTGGCTCGACTTGTCCCCGCGGCACCGTATCCTATCCACAAATCCGTCAAGCTTTTGGTCGGCATTTGGTTAGAACACGCATGAAGTGCCGTGTAAGTATAGGCATATGTGGAGGTCATGAGGTTGTAGCTGCATATTCTTGCGGCCTGGGAGGTTGAAAGATATTATTACCAAGTCTTTTCCTGCTTCAGGCGCACCTTCACGACCTGAAGCCACATTTGCCCAGAGGAGGTGACAATATGAAGGCTTATGAACTGCTGTTCTTTGTTGACCCGTCGCTCGACCCCGAGACTCGTCTCGCTGTTATGAAGCGTATCGATACCACGATCGCTGAGGGCGCTGGCAAGGTCGACTCCGTTGACGAGTGGGGCAAGCGCAAGCTCGCCTACGAGATCAACGATCTCACCGATGGTGACTACACCCTCATCAACTTCCACGCAGATCCTACCCAGATCGCCGAGCTTGATCGCGTCCTGCGCATCACCGACGCTGTGGTCCGCCACATGATCGTCCGTCGCGACGACCAGGAGTAAGACTGTCGTTTTGGACTGGGCTTGTGCCCCAAGAGGAAGTAGTGAGTTATGAGCATCAATCGAGTGAACATCACCGGTAACCTCACCCGCGATCCCGAGCTGCGCGCCACCGCCGGCGGAACCCAGGTTCTGTCCTTTGGCGTCGCCGTGAACGATCGTCGCCGCAACGCGCAGACTGGCGAGTGGGAGGACTATCCCAACTTTGTCGACTGCACCATGTTCGGCACCCGCGCCGAGGCCGTGAGCCGTTTCCTGGCAAAGGGAAACAAGGTCGCGATCGAGGGCAAGCTGCGCTACAGCTCTTGGGAGCGCGACGGCCAGCGCCGGAGCAAGCTTGAGGTCATCGTCGATGAGATCGAGTTTATGAGCTCCCGTGGTGGCCAGGGTGGCTACGATCAGGGCGGTTACGCCCCCGCAGCTCCCGCGCCCGCAGCACGTCCTGCCGCACCGGTGGCTACGCCGCCCGCGGTCGACGTCTACGATGAGGACATCCCGTTCTAAGGGTTGTTCACCTATTTTTGAGTGAGAGGCGGCTTCGGTTCGCCGAAGTTGCCAAACGAAAGGTATTTTGACATGGCTAATGATTTTTCTGCACGTCAGCCGCGTCGTAAGTACTGCCAGTTCTGCAAGGAGAACACTGAGTTCATCGACTATAAGGACACTCAGCTTCTCCGTAAGTACATGACCGACCGTGGCAAGATCAAGCCCCGTCGCGTCACTGGCGCTTGCACGCAGCATCAGCATGACATCGCCAACGCCATCAAGCGCGCCCGCGAGATGGCTCTCCTGCCGTACACCGTCCCCGTGGTTTCCTCTCGTGGCAACCGCGACCGCGGCTAAGAAGGGAGACGCATCATGAAGGTTATTCTTCTCGATGAGATCAAGGGCAAGGGCGGCGAGGGTGACGTCGTAGAGGTCGCTCAGGGTTACGCTGAGAACTTCCTGTTCCCCAAGAAGCTCGCTGTTGCCGCCACCAAGGGCAACCTCAAGCAGCTTGACGAGCGTCGCAACAACATCGCCAAGCGCGAGGCCGTCCGTCTGGCTACCGCCAACGAGACCAAGGCTGCCTTCGAGGGCAAGACGGTCACCGTTGACGTCAAGGTCGGCGACGAGGGCATCCTCTTTGGCTCCGTTACCGCCGCTATGATCGCTGATGCCATCAAGGCTCAGCTCGGTATGGACATCGACCGCAAGCGCGTCGAGCTCGGTAAGCCCATCAAGGCTGCCGGTGCCCACACCGTTGCCATCTCGCTGTACCGCGAGATCAAGGCCGAGGTTGTCGTTCTCGTCGGCGTTACCGCCGAGGAGCTCGCTGCCGAGGCTGAGGTCGAGGAGGCCGCTGAGGTCGCCGAGGCCGAGACCGCCGAGGTCGAGACTGAGGCTGCTGCCGAGTAGCATTTGCTGCAACGCAACAATCTTGTTCTAAGAAGGGCGCTCTGGGAAACCAGGGCGCCCTTTTGTTTTTTGCGCTGAGTGAGTGTCATGGTGAACGTTGCGTCGAAGTCCAATATACAGGACCGTTCATCCGTTTGGTTCGGTGATGATTGGCCGCACACGGCGCGTTTTGGGACCGTGGCTGATACTATGGATGCTCGCAAGCGATATGAATGAGGATGCTCATGGCATATGACGATAGGGAGACCGGGCTGACGGTCGAGGACCGCGGCTCAAAGTTGGGTCTTCCCCAAAACCAAGATGCAGAGGCCAATGTACTGGCCGCTATGCTGCTATCGCCCGAGGTGGTCGAAGAAGCCCAGGTCGAGCTGCAGCCCGATGACTTCTACCGGCCCATTCATAAGACCATCTATACCGCGATGGTCGATATGTACAACAGCCGCATCCCCATCGACTCCATCTCGCTAATCGATTACCTGCGAAGCATCAACAAGCTCGATGCCGTGGGCGGCGAGGCGTACATTTTGGAGCTGATGGGTCAGACCCTGTCGCTCGTCAACTGGCAGCACCATGCCGCCATCGTTCGCCGCGATTCGATGCTGCGTGAGCTGATCGGCGCCACCAACGAGATCAACGCGCTGGCATATAACGCCCCCACCGACACCAAAGAGGTCGTGGAGCTAGCCGAGAGCAAGCTGCTCAAGGTTACGGCACGCGAGGTCAAGTCGAGCTACAAGACGTTGACCGAGTTTATGGTCGAGGCCTATAACGAGGCCGAGGAAGTGTGCCAGGCCGGTGGTCAGGCGGCGGGCGTGCCCACCGGCTTTCCGTCACTCGACCGTATGCTCATGGGCTTCCGCGAGGGCCAGCTCATCATTATCGGTGCCCGTCCTGCTGTAGGTAAGACATCGTTCGCCCTGAATCTGGCGCTCAACGCTGCCGCTGCTGGTTATACCGTCGGCTTCTTCTCGCTGGAGATGTCGGGCAAGGAAATTGCCCAGCGTCTGATTTGCGCCTACGCCATGATCTCGATCAGTGACTTCCGCATGGGCCGCATTAGCCCCGAGCAGTGGGCCAATATCAACGAGGCCACGCAGACCTTGTCCAAGCTCGATATTCTGATTGACGATACGCCCGGCACCACAGTGACCGAGATTCGCGCCAAGAGCCGCCGCATGCTCCATAACAAGGAGAAGGCAATCATCATCCTGGACTACCTGCAGCTGGTGAGTCCTCCGCCGGGACGCCGCTCCGAGAGCCGTACCGTCGAGGTTTCGGAGATGTCGCGTGGTCTGAAGATCATGGCCAAGGAGCTCAAGATCCCGCTCATCGCGCTGTCGCAGCTTTCGCGTCAGGTCGAATCCCGTACCGGCAAGCGCCCGCAGCTTTCCGACCTTCGTGAATCGGGCTCCATCGAGCAGGACGCCGATATCGTTATGTTCTTGGACCGCTCCGCCGACGAGGCCGAAGCCTCGCGCGACGATCGACCCGACGAGGGCGTTACGCGTATCGTCGTGGCCAAGAACCGTTCGGGCCCGATCGGCGACGTCGACCTGATGTTCCTGCCGGCATCCACCAAGTTCTATGAGCTTGATGGGGCACATGCCGAGGAGTAGGACAGGCGCCCGTTGCACGGGTATACTGGGAATGTTTTGTGCTTCTGCGCGCCGTCGTGGCGCACAGACAGTCCATGAATGTAAGGAGTAAACATGCCGTCAACCGTTTTGGTCGGTGCCCAGTGGGGCGATGAGGGCAAGGGTAAGATTTGCGACCTGGTCGCCGGCGACTTCGATGCCGTCGTGCGCTACTCGGGAGGCAACAACGCCGGCCACACCATCGTCGTCAACGGCAAGAAGTACGGCCTGCACCAGGTGCCCTCCGGCATCATGTATTCCGACCACGTGTCGGTGATCGGTAACGGCTGCGTCGTCAACCCCAAGGTTGTCCTTGAGGAGATCGACATGTTCGAGGCCGACGGTATCACCACCAAGAACCTCAAGATTAGCGGCAACGCGCATGTCATCATGCCGTACCACATCGATCTGGATGGCGCCTTTGAGCAGAAGCTCGGCAAGAAGAACATCGGTACCACCAAGCGCGGCATCGGTCCGTGCTATCAGGACAAGATGGCCCGCATTGGCCTGCGCATGCAGGACATGCTGGACGAGGCACTGTTCCGCGACAAGCTGGAGACCGCTCTCGCCCGCGTGAACCCCGAGCTCGAGCTCATCTACAACCTGCCCACCTACACCGTGGACCAGATTTGCGACGAGTACCTGCCGATGGCCGAGCGCCTGCGTCCCTACATCACCGAGACGAGCCTGCTGCTCAACAACATGATCGATGAGGGCAAGGACCTGCTGTTTGAGGGCGCCCAGGCGACGCTGCTCGACATCGACCACGGTACCTATCCGTACGTGACGTCTTCCAACTGCACCGCCGGCGGCGCCATTACCGGTTCCGGCGTCGGCATGAAGAACGTCGACCGCGTGCTGGGCGTCATGAAGGCCTATATCACCCGCGTCGGTTCGGGCCCCATGCCCACCGAGCTTTCCTATGAGTCCGAGGCCGGTCACACGCTGACCGAGGAGGGCTACGAGTACGGCGTGACCACCGGTCGCCGTCGTCGCTGCGGCTGGTTCGACGGCCCCATCGCCAACTACGCCTCGCGCGTCAACGGCCTCACCGATATCGCCATGACCAAGCTCGACGTGCTTTCGGCTTTCGACACCATTAAGGTGTGCGTGGCCTACGACGTCGATGGCGAGCGCTACACGAGCGTGCCCGAGCATCAGGTGCGCTTTGAGCATGCCAAGCCCATCTACGAGGAGCTCCCCGGCTGGAAGTGCGATATCACCGGTTGCCGCAGCTTTGACGAGCTGCCGCAAGAGGCTCAGGACTACGTGGCGTTTATCGAGGATCTGGCACACACCCGCGTGACGTTCATTGGCGTTGGCGCCGGTCGCGAGCAGATCATCAACCGATTCTGGAAGTAATCGGGACTATTTGGTTATTGCGATATACCCCTTTGCAGCCCGGACGGGCGGCCGAGGGGTATATTTGCTTGCAAAGGGCTCGCGCGGAGCGAGCCGTTCATCCATAGAGGAGGCACCCTTGAAGGCGGACACTCAAACCATCGACATCCTGTTGTTGGGCAGCGGCGGCCGTGAGCATGCTTTGGCAGCTAAGCTCGCAGCATCACCGCGCGCCGGCAAGCTCTACATTGCGCCGGGTAACGGCGGCACCGCGAGCTGCGGCGAGAACGTTGTTCTCGACGACTGCGATCCTGCGGCCGTGGCGGCGTTTGCGCAGAGCCACGGATGCGGACTCGTGGTAATTGGCCCCGAGGCTCCGCTCGTGGCGGGCGTGGCCGACGCCGTGCGCGCGGCGGGTATTCCCTGCTTTGGCCCGGGTGCCGAGGGCGCCCAGATGGAGGGCTCCAAGCTGTTCTCCAAGCAGCTCATGGAGCGCGCCGGTATCCCGACGGCAGCCTACGGCTCGTTTACCGACGAGGCTTCGGCTCTTGCCTATGTGCGTGAGCAGGGCGCTCCGCTGGTCGTCAAGGCTGACGGCCTGGCCGCAGGCAAGGGCGTTATCGTGGCGACTGAGCTCGAGCAGGCCGAGGAGGCCGTGCGCGAGTGTTTTGGCGGCACCTTTGGCGATGCCGGCAATACCGTGGTCATCGAGGAGATGCTGACCGGCCCCGAGTGCTCGCTGCTGGCCTTTACCGACGGCAAGACCGTGCGCCCCATGGCCACTTCGCAGGACCACAAGCGTGCGCTCGAGGGCGACAAGGGTCCCAACACCGGTGGCATGGGCGTTTACAGCCCAGTACCCATCGTGACCGACGAGGAGCACGCCACCATGGTGAAAGTCATGGAGCAGACCGTGGCCGAGCTCGCTGCCGAGGGCATCGACTACCGCGGCTGCCTGTATGGCGGCTTTATGCTCACCCCCGCCGGCCCCAAGGTGCTGGAGTTCAACGCCCGCTTTGGCGACCCCGAGACGCAGGTTGTGCTGCCGCGCCTCAAGAACGACCTGGTCGAGGTTATGCTCGCCTGCGCCAACTGCGAGCTTGATCAGATTGAGCTCGACTGGCGTGACGAGTGGGCCGTGGCTGTTGTTCTGACGAGCGCGGGCTACCCCGGCAGCTACGAGAAGGGCAAGGTCATCACCGGTATTGCCGATGCCGAGGCCATGGAGAACGTGACCGTGTACCACGCGGGCACCGCCGTGGTGGACGGTCAGCTCGTGACCAACGGCGGCCGTGTGCTTGCCGTGACCGCTCTGGGCGACACGTTCGAGAGCGCTCGCAACCTTGCCTACGAGGCCTGCGAGAAGATTGATTTTGAGGGCAAGACCCTGCGTCACGACATCGGCCTGCGCGCGCTGCGCGGCCGCGACGCCTGGGATGCCTAAAATCCGAGAGGAATGAGACGGATGGACGAGAAGAACGAAGAGCTCGTGGACGCGCAGATTGTCGAAGAGGACGGCCGCATGTATGGGCACGCCGAGGGCGAGCCTGGTGGCGAGGTCGCTGACGAGCCGGCGCTGGTGCTGGGCGATGACGACCCGCACGATGCCGAGCTGCACGAGAAGATTCTTTCGGAAGAGTGCGCCTGGAAGGGCAAGATCCTCGACGTCCACCGTCTTGAGGTTGAGCTGCCCAACGGTCACCGCAGCGCCCGCGATATCGTTCGCCATCCGGGTGCGGCGGCCGTTGTGGCACTGACCGAGAGCGGCAATATCGTACTGGTGCGTCAGTACCGCACCGCCATTGACCGCGTGACGGTCGAGATTCCCGCCGGCAAGCTCGACCCGGGCGAGGACCCGCTCGATTGCGCCAAGCGCGAACTGCATGAGGAGACGGGCTTTAGGGCCGGTCGTATTCGCTTTTTGACGTCGATTGTCACGTCCTGCGGTTTTTGCGATGAGATCATCCACATCTACTTGGCTACCAAGCTCGAGTTTGATGCGCCCAACCCCGATGATGACGAGTTTGTCAACGTGGACCTGGTGCCGCTGCACGAGCTGATCGACGCCGTACTCGACGGCAAGATCGAAGACGCCAAGACCGTCGTAGGCGCCTTGGCCTGCGATAGCATCGCACACAGGCTGGGCGGAACTGAGCTTTAAAAGCGAGGGCGACCCCGGGGCAAACACTACTGATTATTTGCCCCAGGGTCTTACGTTATTGTTTTATCTCCGAGGACTGCATGTTTAGAAGGTTTTTGTCTTATTACAAGCCCCAGATGGGGCTTTTTGTTGCTGATACTGTTTGTGCTCTGGTGCTTGCCGCCATTGACCTGGCGTTCCCCATTATCCTGCGTAATTTGACCGGTGGGCTATTTACTCAGGGTCAGGCTGCCATTATGCAGGCGCTCGGCATGATCGCGGTGGGCTTGGTGCTGATGTATGTCGTCCGCTGCGCCTGCCGCTATTTTGTGAGCTATTGGGGTCACGTGATGGGCGCGCGCATGGAGTCCAAGATGCGCGAGGACCTGTTTGACCAGTATGAGCGCTTTAGCTTTGCGTACTTCGACCGCAACAGCTCGGGCGACATGATGAGCCGCGTGGTCAACGACCTGTTCGATATCTGCGAGGCGGCGCACCATGTGCCCGAGTGGATCATCATCTGCGGCATCGAGATTATCGGGTCGTTTGTGATCCTCTCTACCATCGCCCCGGTGCTGGCGCTCGCCATGGCCGTGGTGACGGCGGCGTTTGCGGTCATCATGTTTTGGCAGAACATGCGCATGCGTGAGGTCTTTAGCGACAACCGCAAAAAGATCAGCGGCATCAATGCGCAGCTGCAGGATTCGCTGGCGGGCATGCGCGTGGTCAAGAGCTTTGCCAACGAGGAGACCGAGCGTGCCAAGTTCCGTGCCTCTAACGACCGCTACCTTTTGTCCAAGGAGAACATGTATCACGCCATGGGCGTCTATACCGCGACGTATGGCCTGCTCTCGGGTGTGCTCTATGTGATCGTAGTGCTGCTGGGCGGATGGCTGGTCGCCCAGGGACAGCTACAGGCGGTCGATATGGCGACCTTCGCACTCTATATTTCGCTGTTCTGCACGCCGCTTGAGACGCTCGTCAATTCGGCCGAAACGTATCAGAAGGCTATCGCCGGCTTTAAACGTATGGACGAGGTGCTCTCGACCGCGCCGGATATCCAGGACAAGCCGGGCGCTACGGATCTGCAGGTGACTGCCGGCGCCGTGGAGTATCACGACGTGTGCTTTAACTACGAGGATGTTGAGCTGGGCGAGGGCTATGCCGACGAGCGTCCCGTTATCGACCATATGGACCTGTCCATCAAGCCCGGGCAGACCATCGCTTTGGTTGGCCCTTCGGGCGGCGGCAAGTCCACAACCTGTTCGCTGCTGCCGCGCTTTTATGACGTGGCTACCGGATCCATTAGCATCGACGGTCAGGACGTGCGCGATGTGACGCAGCAGAGCCTGCGCCGCGCCATCGGCCTGGTGCAGCAGGATGTCTATCTATTTGACGGTACGATTGGCGAGAACATCGCCTACGGCAAGCCGGGCGCTACGGCAGAAGAGATCGCCGAGGCCGCCCGTCGCGCCAATATCGATACCTTTATCGAGTCGCTTCCGCAGGGCTATGACACGGTCGTGGGCGAGCGCGGCAGCCGTCTTTCGGGCGGACAGAAGCAGCGCGTTGCCATCGCGCGCGTGTTTCTCAAGAATCCCAAAATCTTGATCTTGGACGAGGCGACGAGTGCTTTGGATAACGAGAGCGAGGAGGCGGTCCAGGAGTCGCTCGAAGAGCTGGCACGCGGCCGTACCACAATCATCATCGCCCACCGTCTTTCGACCATTAAGCATGCCGACGAGATTGCGACCGTTGAGCATGGTCGCGTTGTGGAGCGTGGCACGCACGAGGAGCTTCTCGCCCGTGGCGGCACCTATGCCCGTTACTATCGAATGCAGTTCGAAGGTGCGCGTGCGCACGAGCTCGACTGATTGATATGACAGGAAGTTTATGGCTGACAAGAACCCTTTGACTCCGGAAGAAGTGACGGAGTTATTCTCCGAAATCGATGCATCCGGCGTCTTGGATCCCACGCTTGCCAAAAAGCGAACTGAGCGCATGCTTGAGAAGGAGGCCGCGGCCAAGCGCGGTGACAAAGCGGCGCTAGCGCAGCTGCGCAGCGAGGACCGCGCGAGCCAGGCAAAACATATCGACCCGCTGTCCGAGGACGATCCTTCGGGCTCGCAGGTGAGCCATACCATTACGAAGACCGCGATGGCCGTGGTCATCGGTATTTTGGTGCTGATCGTGGGCATGCAGATCGGCTACGGCGCGATGCGCCGTCTGAATACCGCCAACCTGTCCGAGAGCGTTTCGGTCGATACCGTTTCGACCGCGCTCAAGGGTGGACTTGAATGGGGCAACGGCTTTATGCAGTTCCCGCTCGACTTTACCGTCGATGAAGCCGATGAACGCACGGGCACGGTCGAGGTGACGGTGTTGGACACATCGTCTGCCAACGAGCTCGAGCTGCTGTCCAACGGGCAGATTCAGGCCGCGGCGCTTGCGACCAACGCGTTGCTCAACGATAAGATCGACCGCGTGGTGTATAACGTTCACGCCTATATCGACGAGGATAGCAACATTCAGCACGATTCCTTCTTTGGCATGTTCCCCGCGCGCGGCCACCAGAGCGCCATTTTGACGTTCGTGTGGACCAAGAGCTCATCCAACGCCACGAGTATCGACTGGAAGATGCGCATCGTGAGTATGGACGACACCATCGCCGAGCGCATTCAGAAGCAGGTGAACTCGGTGTCGTCGTTGATCGAGGACCCGGTGGTGAGCCAGACCAAGATTGACGAGGAAAAGGCCGAGCGCGACCTGGAGCATCGTCTGCATGGCCGCGAGATTTTCCGCGGCGGCAAGCCCGATCGCACACCGTCCGAACTGCTGGAGCAGGACAAGAAAAAATAAGACGCCATCATCCCGCGTGAGCCACAAGCCCCGCGGGATGATTTTTCTGGGACGGGGATTAAAAAATCATTATGCATAGAAAGTCATAATTATCATTTCGTAAACATTTCGATGAAATTAACGCCATGAGGCATGCTTGCGGTTACAATACCGCGAGGCCTAACTACACACCTTTAAGCCGGTCCTGTGAGACCGGGAAGGAGAATTATGGCGAACAACCATACCGCGGGCGCTGCCGCCCGCACCTTCGCGCCCAGCGAGCTTTGCCAGCGTATGCTGGCCAAAACCAGCAAGGGCACCTGTGGTCCCTGCATCCTGTATCTTGAGGATGGGGCCATTTTTTATGGACGTGCATGCGGCGCCGAGGGCACCGCGACCGGCGAAGTCTGCTTCAACACCTCGCTCGAGGGCTACTTTGAGGTCATGACCGACCCGAGTTATGCCGGCCAAATCGTAACCATGACCTATCCGCAGATCGGCAACTACGGTATCGACGAGACCGACGTCCAGTCGGCCTTCCCCGGCGACGCCGTGCGCCCTGCGAGCGCTCCGGCTATGCGCGGCATGATCGTTCGCGACATGTGCGCCACGCCTTCTAACTGGCGCTCGGCCGTCAGCGTGCCGGAGTACCTGCGTGCACACGGCATCGTCGCTATCGAGGGCGTCGACACCCGCGCCCTGGTGCGCCACCTGCGCGACAACGGCTCCAAGATGGGCATTATCTCGACCGAGATCTTCGATGTCGACGAGCTTGCCGAGCGTCTGGCCGCAGCGCCCGCGCTGGTAGGCGAGAACCTGGTCAAGACCGTAAGTTGCCCCGCGCCTCATGAGTTTGTGGCCGCCGACCTGCCTGCCACGCATGACTTTGCGCTTTCGGCTGCCGCTCCTGCCCGTCACAAAGTGGTCGCCTACGACTGCGGTGTGAAGCGCGGCATTCTGGAGGGCCTGGTGCGCGCCGGCTGCGATCTTACCGTCGTGCCGTGGGATACGCCAGCTCAGCAGGTGCTCGACATGAATCCCGATGGCGTCTTTTTGTCCAACGGCCCCGGCGACCCCGACGCCGTGGTGGAGACCTACGAGCAGGTGCAGCAGCTGATCGGCAAGGTGCCGGTCTTTGGTATTTGTCTTGGTCACCAGATGATCAGCCTGGCCTGCGGCGCCCAGATGGAAAAGCTTAAGTTCGGTCACCGCGGTGGCAACCAGCCGGTCATGAACCTGGTAAGCCGTCGCGTGGAGATCACCGCACAAAACCATGGCTTTGGCCTGTTGTTCCCCAGCTTGGGCAAGCTTGTCCCCGAGCTTTCCGGCGGCGAGACCGAGCATGCGGCCGATGGAGATCTGCGCGTCTGGGTGCGCCGCGGAATCGCGCCGGTCGTGATGAACGAGCGCTTCGGCCGCATTCGCCTGACACATGTGAACCTCAACGACGGCACCGCCGAGGGCATCCAGCTGCTCGATGCCCCGTGCTTCTCGGTCCAGTACCACCCCGAGGCCTCGCCTGGCCCCACCGATGCCCACTATCTCTTTACCGCCTTTACGCGACTCATGGACGGCGAGGAGAACTACCTGGACATCGATACCGCGAAGGACCGCCTGGCTGGCTGGAACTTTGCCGATGTTGGTTCCGCCGTTCTACCGAACGGCGGACCGGTCGACGCTGCGGCTGCATCTGGCACATCATCTTGCCGTTCTGCTTCGGACGCGCGGGCATAAGCCCAGCGCGCCCTCGCATCACGGCAACCTGATGCACCAGCTGCACCCTCGCTGACTTTTTCAAAACATTGAGTCAGCCTCTCTAGGAGGTTTTAAACATGCCGAAACGTACTGACATCAAGCGTATCCTCGTCATTGGTTCGGGCCCCATCGTTATTGGCCAGGCCTGCGAGTTTGACTACTCCGGCGCCCAGGCCTGCAAGGTGCTCAAGGAGGATGGCTTTGAGGTCATCCTGGTCAACTCCAACCCGGCGACCATCATGACCGACCCGGGCTTGGCCGACCGCACCTATGTCGAGCCCATCACCGCCGAGTTTATCGAGCGCGTAATCAAGAAAGAGCGCCCGGACGCGCTGCTGCCCACGCTGGGCGGCCAGACCGGTCTGAACGCCGCCGTCGAACTGGCAAAGGACGGCACGCTCGACAAGTACGGCGTCGAGATGATCGGCTGCGACCTGGCCGCCATCGAGCGCGGCGAGGACCGCAAGCTCTTTAACGAGGCCATGGCCGAGATTGGCCTGGAGGTCGCGCGCTCGGGCTATGCCTACAGCGTGGCCGACGCCGAGGCTATCGCCGAGCGCGTGGGCTATCCCTGCGTACTGCGCCCGAGCTTTACCCTCGGCGGCGCCGGTGGTGGCATCGCGCATACTCACGAGAAGCTCGTCTCCATCGTGAGCCAGGGCCTGGAGCTCTCGCCTGCCCACGAGGTGCTGGTCGAGGAGTCCATCGAGGGTTGGAAAGAGTACGAGATGGAGGTCATGCGTGACCACGCCGGCAACGGCATCATCGTGTGCTCCATCGAGAACCTCGACCCCATGGGCGTGCATACCGGCGACTCCATCACCGTGGCGCCGGCGCAGACCCTCTCCGACCTGGAGTATCAGCGCATGCGTGTCGCCTCGCTCGCCATCTTGGAGAAGATCGGCGTCGAGACCGGCGGCTCCAACGTGCAGTTTGCCGTGAACCCCCAGACCGGCCGCCTGATCGTCATCGAGATGAACCCGCGCGTGAGCCGTTCGTCCGCGCTGGCCTCTAAGGCCACGGGTTTCCCCATCGCCAAGGCCGCTGCGCGTCTGGCTGTGGGCTATACGCTCGACGAGATCGTCAACGACATCACCAAGGCCACGCCCGCCTGCTTTGAGCCCACGATCGACTACTGTGTGGTCAAGGTGCCGCGCTTTGCCTTCGAGAAGTTCAAGGGTACCGACCCCACGCTCACCACGCGCATGAAGGCCGTGGGCGAGATTATGGCGATTGGCCGCACCTTTGAGGAGGCCTTCGGCAAAGCCATGCGTTCGCTGGAGGACGGTCACCAGGGTATCTGCGCCGGTGGCAAGGAGGGTGCCGATAAGCTGAGCGACGATGAGCTCGCTCAGGCCGTGGCCACGCCGACCGAGCACCGCATCTTCTTTGTGGTCGAGGCCCTGCGCCGTGGCTGGGACATCGCTCGCATTCATGCCACCTGCGGCATCGACCCGTGGTACCTCAACCGCATCAACGACATGGTGCAGGTCCAGGAGAGCATCCGCGGCCTGCGTGTGGAGGATATTGACGCCGACGCGATGCGCCTACTCAAGCAGTACGGCACGAGCGACGCCGAGATTGCCGCGCTGACCGGCTCGGATGAGCGCTTTGTGCGCGCCTATCGCAAGGGTCTGGGCGTGGTTCCCAGCATGAAGACGGTCGATACCTGCGCTGCGGAGTTCTCGAGCGCCACGGAGTACCACTACAAGACGTACGAGAACATCTACCGCACGAGCCCGGATGCCAAGAAGTGCGTGGCTCCCGACGAGACCACGCCGGCGGACAAGCCCAAGGCGATGATTCTGGGCGCCGGCCCCAACCGCATTGGCCAGGGTATCGAGTTCGATTACTGCTGCGTGCACGCGAGCTACGCGCTGGCGGCCCGCGGCTTCGAGACCATCATGGTCAACTGCAACCCCGAGACCGTCTCGACTGACTACGACACCTCGGACCGCTTGTACTTTGAGCCGCTCACCTACGAGGACGTCATGGATGTCATCGATGTTGAGCGTCCCGACGGCGTCGTGGTGACGCTCGGCGGCCAGACTCCGCTTAAGCTGGCGCGCATGCTCGAGGAGAGTGGCGTCAACATCATGGGCACCAAGCCCGATGCCATCGACTTTGCCGAGGACCGCGAGCGCTTTGCCGCCCTGCTCGACAAGCTGGGCATTATGTACCCGCCGGCGGGCCAGGCCACCTCGTTTGAGGAGGCCGAGGCCGTGGCCGCGCACATCGGCTACCCGTTGCTGGTGCGTCCGAGCTACGTGCTGGGCGGCCGCGGCATGATGATCGCCTATGATGCCGAGCATCTGCGCGATTACATGGCCGAGGCTGCGCGCATTAGCCCCGACTACCCGGTGTACCTGGACCGCTTCTTGGAGGGTGCGATCGAGTCCGACGTCGACGCCCTGTGCGACGGCGAGGAGGTCTACATCGGCGGTATCCTGGAGCATATCGAGGAGGCCGGTATTCACTCCGGCGACTCTGCGACCTGCATCCCGCCGTTCAGCTTTAGCGAGAGCCTGCAGGCGAAGCTCCGCGAGACCACGCGCCGCATCGCGATGGCGCTGGGCGTGCGCGGCCTGGTCAACGTACAGTACGCCATCAAGGGCGAGACCGTCTACGTGATCGAGGCCAACCCGCGTGCCAGCCGTACCGTGCCGTTTATCTCCAAGGCCACCGGCGTGCCGCTGGCCAAGTGCGCGGCGCGTATCATGGCGGGCGATTCTATCGCCAGCCTGGGCCTGCCGAGCGACGAGCGTCAGCTCGATTGGTTCTGCATGAAGGAAGCCGTCATGCCCTGGGGCCGTTTCCCGGGAGCCGACGTTATCCTGGGACCCGAGATGAAGTCGACGGGCGAGGTCATGGGTATCGCCAAGAGCTATCCCGAGGCATATGCCAAGACGCAGCTGGCGATCGACTACAAGCTGCCCGACCCGAGCGCCGGCAAGGTGTTCATCAGCGTGTGCGACCGCGACAAGCGCCACATCCTTTCGGTCGCGCGTATCCTGCGCTACCTGGGCTTTGATATCTGCTCCACCGAGGGTACGGCGCGCGTGCTGCGCGGCGGCAACGTGACGTGTGAGGTCGTGGAGAAGATCAGCGGCCCGCACGACGGCGAGTGCCCCAACATCGGCGACCTCATCGCCGATGGCAAGATTGCGGTAATCATCAATACGCCGTACGGCCCGGGCTCGCGTGGCGATGGCTACCTGCTACGCACCGAGGCCGTCCGTCGTGGCGTGACCTGCGTGACGGCGATGTCTGCGGCCAACACGTACGTGAGTGCCATCGAGGCCGTGCGCGAGGACGAGCAGGGTCACGGCAGCGCCAACGACATGGGCATGGACGTCATCGCCCTGCAGGACCTGCCGCAGCACACGGTGTAGGTTGAGCTGTCCGGCCGGGGCGGGAGGCGGACACTTTCTCTCGGAAACTGGGCTTCGCGAAGTTTTCCGAGAGAAAGGTCCGCCTCCCGCCCCGGCCTGCGGTGACTCGGTTGCACCGTGTGCTGCCGAAGGGGCTTTGCGCGATGACTAGGGCTGAATTATTAGTGTGGGCCCTGCCGTTCGTTCGAACGGCAGGGCCCACACTAATAATTCAGCCAACGTACGTCATGGCAGTCCCCGGTAGGTCGCAGGGCGCTTCGCGGGCGGGCCAGGCTTTATCTGAACGACTTTGCGAAGCAACCGGAGTGAAGATAAAGCCTGGCCCGCCCGCGAAGCGCCACAAAGACCGCAGGGACGGGAGCAGCTATACTACTCTCAGTAGTTAAGGGTCGCGGATTCGCCGCGTCACCGCTCTCAACAGGAGGTCTTTGTTTATGGCAGATCAAAAGCCGGTTGTCGGGATCATCATGGGTTCCAAGTCCGATCTGGGCGTTATGGAAGGCTGCACCGCCGAGCTCGAGGCGCTTGGTGTGCCCTATGAGCTTGTCATTGCGAGCGCACACCGCACGCCGGCGAAGGTCCACGAGTGGGCCTCGACTGCCGCCGATCGCGGTATCAAAGTGATTATCGCCGCCGCCGGCAAGGCCGCTCACCTGGGTGGTGTCGTGGCTGCCTTTACGCCGCTGCCGGTTATCGGTGTGCCTATGAAGACGAGTGACTTGGGCGGCATGGATTCGCTGCTGTCGATGGTGCAGATGCCTTCGGGCGTGCCCGTGGCCTGCGTTGCCATCAACGGCGCCAAGAACGCCGCCATCTACGCCACGCAGATTCTAGGCGCTTGCGACCCCGAGTACCGCAAGGTTATCGAGAAGATGAAGCAGGAGATGGCCGACGCCTAGGCGTTCCGCCGTTTCGCCGCAGATAAGGAGAGCCATGTCCGACTATCAGGGAAAACGATTCAAGGCTTCTCAGATTCCCGATCCGTCGAAGCCGGGTGCTGCCCGTGCGGCACAGCAGGGTCGGACATCCTCTCCTCAGCAGCCGCGCGCGCCGCGCCCCGTGACGCCGGCGACGCATCGTCGACAGGACGCGCCAGCCGCATATCGACCTTCATCTTATAGCAACGCTAAGAAGCCGCCCCGGTCTTCATCGCATGCCGCGCCGTCGGATTACACCGAGCCGCCGCGCAAAAAGCGCCGCTCCATTATTCCCATTCTGCTCATCATCATCGGCATCGGCCTGATTGTTGCCGCCGCTGCCATCTTTATCAATGCTCAGATTGGCTATAAGCAGGCAAGCGATTCGTACCAGAAAATCGAGAAGCAATATGTAAGCGATAAGGACGCCAGCGGCG
The DNA here is from genome assembly GCA_900542965.1 of uncultured Collinsella sp. Lineage (GTDB taxonomy): Bacteria > Actinomycetota > Coriobacteriia > Coriobacteriales > Coriobacteriaceae > Collinsella. Next base: position 15,666 of record UQPY01000016.1, on the reverse strand, counting down.
TGCCGATTATCGACTTCGATGCACTTGCCCAGACAAATCCCGAGGTTGTGGGTTGGATTTACGCGCCCGGCACCAACATCAACTATCCCGTCGTGCAGACCAACAACAACTCCAAATACCTCAACACGCTGTTTGACGGTACGGCTAACGCGTCCGGTGCCATCTTCTTGGATAGCGACGACACCGCGCCGGGAATGGTTGACCAGCAGACCACGATCTACGGCCACCATATGAACGATGGGTCGATGTTCAACGTGATTTCGGACACCACCGACCAAGCGACGTTCGATAGCATCGAGTACGTGTATTACATCACGCGCGATGCAACGTATAAGCTGCGTCCGCTGGCGACCAAGGTCGTTGAGGATACGTACTCCAAGGCGCGCACGCCCAATTTTGAGGGCGACGACGGGCTCAAGAACTACCTGTCCGAGATGCTCGACGGTGCCTCTGCCGTGGCGAGCGATGCCACCGATCGTGCCGCTTCGGCAACCAAGGTCGTAACGCTTGTGACCTGTCGTTCGTTATCGCTGAGCAACACGCGTGCCGTCATGGTGCTCACGCCGGTCGAGGAATAGATAATGGGCTACTCAATGACGGTGAAAGGGGAAATGATGCTCGAGAATGGCAAAACGATGCCTTCGGTTGATGCTTGGCTGCGCGAGGCCAAGGCCGATTCGTCGGCGGCAGGCTGTGGGATGTATCTGACGCATAACGGCGTGGTGCGCGCGACGCCCAAGTCCGAGGTCCGCGGGATCGAAACCGATGGCGTAGCTCCCGGACGCAGGGTGGGCGGCATGGTATTCGGCTTCGATGCTCAGAAGGTGCAGGCTGCTATCGAGGCCACGCGCGCGATGCCGGGTATCGGCTATGTGCGCGTGTGGCTGGCAAGCGGCGAACTCGCCGTGGGTGACGACATCATGCTCGTGCTCATCGGCGGGGACATTCGCCCGCACGTGGTCGATGCGCTGCAGGCGCTTGTTGGCACCATCAAGAACGAATGCGTAAGTGAGGTCGAGCGCGAGGCGTAGAGGCTTGCGTCGATAGAAGACTCGTTTATAAAAATGCCCGCCGGTACGCGTGATACCGGCGGGCATTTTGCGTTTTGGGCGCGGTGGACGCTACACGCGCGTCGCATCCTTGGGGCTCATGGTCATGCTCTGGAAGCGATTCTCCATAAAGTCATTATCGAAGTACTTGCCGTAGAACTGCGCAACGGGAATATCCGGTTCCGTGCCGTTGACGCGCTGATACCAATAATCGAGCGACTGCAGCGTCATAACGCCATCGACCAGCATAATGATGGTGAAGATGACAGTAGCCGAGTAGCGACTCTTCCACGGAATCATGTTGATGAGCTTGAGCAGCCTCGGCAGCAGCAGCTTGATCCAGATGAGTCCGCCCAGGCCCCACAGGCAGGCAAAGCCCGTGCAGGTGCGTCCGCCCGTAAGGACGGCGAGCGGGTCGGGCATGCCGAACAGCTTCATGTGCGAGTAGCTCCACGAGACCACTCCAAACGAGGTCTGCATAAACCAGCCCACGAACACCTCAAAGCTCGCGCCGAGCAGCGCGCTCACCAAAAAGATAATGATGGGGTTCTTTTTGTAGAAGCGGTTGAGCACCATGGTCATGAGTACGGCGCCAAATCCATAGATGGGGCTGAAGGGGCCAAACAGCATGCCGGCGCGGTTCTGGTAGACGCCGGGGTCGTTGACCGTCATGTGCCAGATGTCCTCGGCGATCAGGCCGAGTATGCAGCAGACAAAGAATACCCAGAACAGGTTGAAGTAGTTGAGCTTGATGTAGCCTTCGCCGGTTTCATCGCGCCCGAGCATGCCCTCGGCGGCGGCGTCGCGATCGAGCATTTCCTGCAGGCGGCGTTGCAGCTCGCGCTCCTGGCGCAGCGTGGGGCCGACGGTGGTCGAAAGCGCGACGAGGATGCCGAGCTGGATGGCGGGGCGCAGCAAGAAAGGCCCGATGCCCTGGAGCATCACGTCGACCAAAAGCTCGACGACGGTGAATGCAATAAGGATGTAGGACAGGCGAGCGGCGTTGCGGCGCTGGTTCTTGATGAGGTCCAGGCCAAAGATGATCAAGATGACGGCACTGGCAGCCGAGAGCATGATGCCGGCGACAATCAGTCCGACCGCGACGAGCGTGTTGTCGCCGAGCTTGGCGGCGGCGTTGCCGTTGATGAGTGCGGTGATGACCTGCCACATAAAGGCGCCGACCGACGGGAGCGTACCCACGCCGGACAGGATGCACAGGACGGCGTACACCTTAATGATGAGGGGGATCTTCTTGACCTCCGTGGCGCTGGGGACGCTGGGGTCGAGTTCGTTTCGATCCATACATAACCTTTCTCGTTTTGCTGTAGGTACAAGGATACGCCGCCGACCTGCCAAAAGACAGGACGAACGTCCCAATTGCAACAATGCAAACCCCAACGGCGGGCGAGACGCGTCGCAACGGAAGTATGCGGGATCGTCGGCCCCGAGGCGGTTGCCCAATAAAATGTTTGGCTGCAAAACGGATTATAAGCTCGGTGGGCTTTTAAAAAGCGCTGTTCATGCGCGGGAGTGCTTGTCTTGCCGTGCGTATAATAGGGCAGGTAACGCCAAATAACGAGGCTCTGAGGGGATGCCATGTCTCAAGAAACCATCCGCGCGGCCGAGCGTGCCGCGGGACAGGTGAAGACCATGTCGACGTATGATCCGGACTCCGACCAGCTGCATGAGGAATGCGGCATTTTTGGTGTGTGGGCACCCGATCGCGATGTGGCCCGACTGACGTACTTTGGCCTGCGTGCGCTACAGCATCGCGGCCAGGAATCGGCGGGGATCGCCGTGGGTGATGGCGGCACGGTTATGGTCCGCAAGGATCTGGGCCTGCTCGACCGCGTGTTCTCCAACGCCGACCTGTCGACGCTCTCCGGCCAGCTGGCCGTGGGCCACGTGCGCTATGGCACTGCCGGTGCCAAGAGCTGGGAAGCCTCGCAGCCGCATCTTTCCACCATCAACAGCGTCATTATCGCGCTTGCTCACAACGGCACTCTGGTCAACACCGACGAGCTACGCCGCCAGCTGATCGAGCTGGGCGTGCCGTTCCTCTCCAATTCGGATTCCGAGGTCGCGACCAAGCTTATCGGCTACTTTACTCAGCGTACAGGCCATCTGCGCGAGGGCATTCGCAAGACCATGGAGCTCGTGCGCGGCGGCTACGCCATGACGCTCATCAACGAGCAGGCACTCTACGCATTCCGCGATCCGCACGGCATTCGCCCGCTCGTGCTGGGCAAGCTGGTGGACGAGGGCCTGGACCAGGCCGATGCCGCATCCGTTTCGCAGCTGCCGTCGCAGGACGGCGCCGCGACGGTCGACTCCGCCGTCCGTGTCACGCGCGCCGGCGGCTGGGTCGTTGCTTCCGAGACCTGCGCACTCGACATCGTGGGTGCCGAGTACGTCCGTGACGTCCGTCCCGGCGAGATTTTGCGCATCAGCGCCGAGGGTCTGGTATCCGAGCAGGGCGTGCCTGCAGCCGAAGAGCCCGCAAACTGCATCTTTGAGCAGGTCTACTTTGCCCGCCCCGACTCCATCATGAACGGCAAGAGCGTTTACGCCTGCCGTTACGACATGGGTCGTCAGCTGGCACACGAGGAGCCCGTCGAGGCCGACCTGGTCATCGGCGTGCCCGACTCCGGTCTGCCGCCCGCGGAGGGGTATTCGCACGAGAGCGGTATTCCCTTTGGCGAGGGCCTCATTAAGAACCGCTACGTGGGCCGTACGTTTATCGAGCCCACGCAGGAGCTGCGCGCCATGGGCGTGCGCATGAAACTCAACCCGCTGCGCGACAACATCGAGGGCAAGCGCCTGGTCGTCATCGACGACTCCATCGTGCGCGGCACCACCATGGTGCAGCTCGTCAAGATGCTGCGCAACGCCGGCGCCAAGGAGATTCACATCCGCATCAACTCGCCCGAGGTCATCTGGCCGTGCTTCTACGGTATCGATACCGACGTGCAGTCGCAGCTCATCAGCGCCAACAAGACGGTCGACGAGATTTGCGAGTATATCGGCGCCGATTCGCTGGCCTTCCTTTCGGTCGAGGGCCTGCTTAAGGTCATGCCCAAGGGCGGTTACTGCGATGCGTGCTTTACCGGCCGCTATCCCGTGGCGATTCCCGAGAGCTTTGGCCGCGATAAATTCATGGAGGGCTTTAAGCCCCGCAACCTGGACAAGCCGCTGCACTTTGACGACGACGCCGTGGTCGAGAAATACGACGACCGCAGCTGGGAAGAGGAACACGGCGAGGCCTAAAACCTGCCATTTAGGGACAGGTTTATTTTGGTAGGTTTTACCTGCTGTTTTGTTGATATGACGGCGCGCGCTGTTATGGCGCGCGCCGAAATGAACACAACTATGAGCACCGTTTGGCGCCCGCGCGGCGGACGGTAGTGGGAGAGGAAGGCTCAGATGAGCGACAGCAAGCATGTGACGTATGAGGATGCCGGCGTCGATACCGCCGAGGGCGGCCGCGCCGTCGACGCCATTAAGCAGATGGTCAAGGACACCAACCGCCCCGAGGTCATCGGCGGTATCGGCGGCTTCGGTGGCCTGTTCTCGGCCGCCGCGCTTAAGGATATGGAAGACCCGATTCTGATCAGCGGTACCGACGGCGTGGGCACCAAACTCGTGCTCGCTCAGATCATGGACCGTCACGAGACGGTGGGCCAGGACCTGGTCGCCATGTGCGTCAACGATATTCTGGCTTCGGGCGCCGAGCCGCTGTTCTTCCTGGACTACGTTGCCATCGGCCACATTGAGGCCGAGCACATGGCAAAGATCATCAAGGGTGTGGCCGATGGCTGCAAGCTCGCGGGCTGCGCGCTCGTGGGCGGCGAGATGGCCGAGCACCCGGGCGTCATGGCTCCGGCCGACTACGACCTTGCCGGCTTTACCGTGGGCGTCGTCGACCGTCCCAAGATGCTCGATCCCGCAAACGTCCGCCCGTGCGATGTGATCCTGGGCCTGCCCTCCACCGGCGTGCATTCCAACGGCTACTCGCTCGTGCGCAAGGTCATTGGCGTCGACGGCATTAAGCCGGGCACGCCCGAGGCCGCCGCTAAGGCCGAGGAGCTGAGCCGTCCGCTCGAGGAACTCGGCGGTGCATCGCTGGCAGACGCCCTGTTGGCCCCCACGCGCATCTATGTCAAGCCGATTCTTGAGCTGCTCCGCGGCGGCGCTCCGGTGCACGCCATCGCCCACATCACTGGCGGTGGTATTACCGAGAACCTCAACCGCGCGCTCGCCGACGACGTCGACGCCGTGGTCACCCGCAACGGCGCCGAGATGGGTTGGGACGTTCCGCCCGTCATCACCTACGTGTCGCGCCAGGCCGAGCTCGCGCCCAACGAGGCATGCAAGACCTTCAACATGGGCGTTGGCCTGTGCCTGATCGTCGCCCCCGAGGACGAGGCCGCGGTGACCGAGGCTCTGGTCGCGCTGGGCGAGAAGCCGTTCCGCGTGGGCGAGTGCGTCGAGGGTTCCGGTAAGGTCGTGTACTCCGATGAGCGCTAACGAGCAGATGACTGCTGCCGAGGGCCTGGGCTTTGTGCCCTACACCCGTCCGACCGGCACCGATACGGCCGAGCCGCTCAAGATCGGCGTGCTCATCAGCGGTTCGGGTACCAACCTGCAGGCGCTGATCGATCTGATCGCTGCCGGCAAGCTCAACGCTTCGATTGAGCTTGTGGTGTCGAGCCGTCCTTCGGCTAAGGGTTTGCAGCGCGCTGAGCGCGCGGGCATCCAGACGCTCACACTGTCCAAGGATGTCTATGCCGACCCTATTGCCGCCGACGAGATCATCGCGCACGAGCTGCTCGAGCGCGGCTGCGAGTATGTGGTCATGGCCGGCTACATGCGCATGGTGCACACGCCGCTGCTGGCGGCGTTTCCCAACCGCGTGGTCAACTTGCATCCGGCGCTGCTGCCGAGCTTTACCGGTGCGCATGCGATTGACGACGCCTTTGCGCGCGGCGTCAAGGTGACCGGCGTGACCGTGCACTTTGCCAACGAGATTTACGACAACGGCCCCATCATCGCCCAGCGTGCGCTGGCTGTCGAGGAGGGCTGGGACGTCGACACGCTCGAGGAGCACATCCACGCGATCGAGCATGTGCTGTATCCCGAGGTCGTGCAGATGCTCGCCGATGGCCGCGTCCACGTGCTGGAGAGCGGCAAGGTGGCAATTGATGCGCCTCGCGGCTAGCGGCGCACAGTACAATTTAGCCGAGTAGTCAGGGTGGTCATTGGCGCCAAGGCGCGCGTGGCCACCTTTTGTTTTGGGTGGTCACCTGGGACGTTCTTAAACGACTAGCCGTTTAAGAACGTCCCAGGTGACTAGGTGAGAGAGGTGAGTGCATGGCGGATAACGAAGCGCTGTTTACGCCTGAGCTGGTGTTTTTTGATTGGGAGTGTGCGACGCCGGATGAGGTGTTTGCGCGGCTCGAGGGCGAGCTTGCACCACGTGGCTACATTGCGTCCGGTTGGCTCGACGCCGTTCGCACGCGCGAGGATGCCTATCCCACGGGTCTTGCCATGCCGGCTGCCAACATTGCCATTCCGCATACCGATCCGGGGTTTGTGGCCAAGCCCTATATCGCGGTGGTGAAGCCCGCCGCGCCCGTGACATTCAACGCTATGGCTGGCATGGGCGCTCCGGTGCCGGCGCAGATCGTCATCAATTTGGGTATTGCCGAGCCGGGCGGCCAGGTCGAGGCCCTGCAGGCACTCATGAACATCTTTATGGGCGCCGATGCCGCAGCCGACGTGCTCGGCCAGACCACGCCCCAGGGCATGGTCGACGCCATCCGCCGTCACTTCTAAGGTGGGGCTGAGCCGGCACTTGGGGACGTTCCTTTTCTGCTGGCAGTAAGGGACAGTCCCGAAGTGCCGGCATATAAAGAACACCCAACTGCCAAGTGCCAGAGCTGTCCCCTTTGCACCAAAATGGTGCAAATTAACCTGTCCCCAATGCACCAAGCGTGTAGCGGGGGCCGCGTTGTGACACAATGGCGTTTGTTCGATTCGTTATGCGAAAGGCCAACTATGGCAAATAAGAAAAAGAACTCCGAGGCCGCGCCGACGCCCGAGCAGCAGGCCCGCGCTGCCTCCAGCTCTCGCAAGAAGCAGCGCAAGACGTACGTGTCTAAGACCGTCAAGATCGTCCTGGTGGTCATCGGCGTGCTGGCGATGCTGCTTTCCGTCTCGGCGATGGCGTGCTCCGGCCTTATGTCGCAGGCCGAGGACACCTCGGGCTACAAGCTGACCGGCGGTGTTGCTGCCACTATCAACGGCACCAACCTTACCGAGGACACCGTGACCAAGCAGATCATGAGCATGCGCACGTCCTACGGCTACACCAAGGATGAGGATTGGGCGCAGTATCTGGTTGACAACGACCTCACGCCCAAGAAGTACCGCAAGCAGCTCATCGACTCCTACACGCAGCAGATTCTGCTTCAGCAGGCACAGAAGGAGAACGGCGTGACGGTGTCGGACGAGGAGGTCGAGAAGGCTTGGAAGGACGCGTGCAAGAGCGCGGGCGGTGCCAAGGCCTTTAAGAAGACCCTCAAGACCTACGGCTATACCGAGGACACCTACAAGGACTCGCTCAAGGAGAGTCTGGCGCAGCAGAAACTCAAGGATGCCGTGGCGCCCACCAGCAAGCCCAAGGACAGCGAGATCGTCGATTACATCAACGAGAACCTGTCTAACTACAACGATGCTCGCCGCTCGTCGAACATCCTGATCAAGGTTGATTCCGACGCTTCCGACGAGGACAAGGCTGCCGCTAAGGCCAAGGCGCAGGAGTGTCTGGACAAGATCAACTCCGGTGAGCTGAGCTTTGAGGACGCCGTTGAGCAGTACTCCGAAGACACCGGTTCCAAGGAGAAGAAGGGCGATGTGGGCTGGGATAAGCTCACCACTTTCGTCGACAGCTACCAGACGGCGCTCGAGGGGCTCAACAAGGGCGACGTGAGCGAAGTCGTCGAGTCGACCTATGGTTACCACATCATCAAGTGCACCGACTACTTCCATGTCGATAATCAGGTCGATGACATCAAGCAGGTACCCAAGGACATCAAGAAGTACGTCTCTAACGTGGTGAAGACGCAGGAGGCCAGTACTGCATACAGCGAGTGGCTGGAGCAGTACAAGAAGGACGCCGACATTACCGTCAACCCCATGCCCAAGGACGTACCCTATAACGTGAGTCTGAAGGGCATCACCAAGAGTTCGACCGACGATTCGTCGACGACTGAGTAATCATGGGGCGGTGCTCGCGCGAGTGCCGTCCACGCTATTAGAGAGGATTTGCAGATGACCAACGAAGAGCTGCAGAAAGAAATGATTGCGGCCATGAAGGCTAAGGACAAGGTCCGCCTGTCCATCATTCGCCAGGTCAAGGCCGAGGTGAAGAATATCGAGGTTAACGAGCGCCGCGATGTGACCGAGGAGGACGTCAACAGCATGATCAAGCGTCTGATCAAGCAGACGAGCGAGACGCTGGAGATGTCCATCAAGGCCGGCACCGACCAGGAGCGTACCGACAACCTGACCGAGCAGGTCAAGATTCTGGAGAGCCTGCTGCCCGCGCAGGTTTCGGGCGACGAGCTCGAGGCCCTGATCGAGCAGGTCATCGCCGAGCTGGGCGCTACTTCCAAGAAGCAGATGGGCCAGGTCATGGGAGCACTCGGCAAGGCCACCGGCGGCAACTTCGACAAACCGGCAGCAGCAAAGATCGTCGGCGCAAAGCTTGCGTAGGGGCCGAGCGGTACATAGTTGATGTCGAGGGGGCGTGACCATTGCAGTCGCGCCCCTTTTTGATGAGCTGGGTACTCATTGGGGACAGGCTTAAATGAGTGCCCAATGAGCAGGTACTCATTTAAGTCAGTCTCCAATGAGTGGGTTAAAGGTTGCGGGTTCTTTACGGGAATGTAGTGCGGGCTGCGGAAACGCGGTTCTTTCCGTACAATAGTTCAACTCGTGTAAACGCAGGGAAGGGACATTCATGGCAGACATGATCGAGATCAAGCATCTCAACAAGTACTTTGGCGACCTGCATGTGCTCAAAGATATCAACCTCACCGTCAAACGCGGCGAGAAGCTCGTAATGATCGGGCCTTCCGGCTCGGGTAAATCGACGCTCATCCGTTGCGTCGATTATCTGGAGGAGCCCACGTCGGGCGAGGTCGTCATCGACGGTACGCCGCTCACCAAAAAGAATCACCTGGAGATGGCTCGCAAGTACAGCTCCATGGTGTTTCAGCAGTTCAACCTGTATCCCAACATGACGGTGCTGGGCAACCTGACGCTCGCGCCCATCAAGCTGCAAAAGAAGAGCAAGGAGGAGGCGACCGAGATCGCCATCGCCGCGCTCAAGCGCGTCGGCATGGCGCATAAGGCCGGCGAGTATCCGCAGAACCTCTCGGGCGGTCAGCAGCAGCGCATCGCCATCGCCCGTGCCCTGTGCACCAAGCAGCCCATCATCCTGTTTGACGAGCCGACCTCGGCGCTCGACCCCGAGATGGTCCAGGAAGTCCTGGACGTTATGATTGAGCTCGCGCAGGAGGACATCACCATGATCTGCGTGACGCACGAGATGGGCTTTGCGCGCCAGGTGGCCGACCGCGTCATCTTTATGGAGGACGGCCGCATCCTGGAGGAGGGCACGCCCGAGCACTTCTTCGATAACCCCGAGAACCCGCGCTGCCGCGAGTTCCTGTCCAAGATTCTGCACTAGGCGCGGTGATGGACATGACGGATATGACGAGGGCGGCCGTGTCGCGCCGTCACTTTTTGCAGCTGGCTGGCGCCGGCATGCTCGCGCTGACGGGGACCGCGCTTACCGGTTGCGGCAACTCCACCAGTGGCGAGGGCTCCGACAAGGGGTCCAAGCTTGCGGCCATCAAGTCGCGTGGACATCTGAATGCCGGCGTTAAGAAGGACGTTCCCGGTTACGGCTATTACGACACCGCCAAGGGCCGCTTTGAGGGCATGGAAGTCGATTTGTGCTACCAGATCGCCGCTGCCGTCTTTGGTGTGAGCTACAAGGATGCTCGCGCCCAGGGGCTAGTCGAGTTTACCGACGTAACGCCCAAGACGCGCGGCCCGCTGATCGACAACGGCCAACTCGACGTGGTCGCGGCGACCTACACCATAACCGACGAGCGCAAGAAGAGCTGGGATTTCTCGACGCCGTACCGCACCGACTACGTGGGACTCATGGTCAAGAAGCGTTCGGGCTTTACCTCGATTGAGGACCTGGACGGCAAGGTCATTGGCGTGAGCCAGGGTGCCACCACGCAGGGCCTGATCGAGCAGATGATCAAGGACAACGGCTTTAGCTGCAAGCCCGAGTTTAGGGCCTTTAGCGGCTACCCCATCATCAAGAGTTCGCTCGACGCCGGCAATATCGACGTCTTTGCCATGGACCGCTCCACGCTGGCCGGTTACATGAACGAGACCGTTGAGCTGCTGCAGCCCGAGGTCAAGTTTGGTGAGCAGGGCTACGGCGTGGCGACCAAGAAGGGCTGCGACCTTTCGGCCGTGGTCGATCAGGTGATTTGCGATCGCCTGGCCGACGGCTGGCTCGACCAAGAGGTCAAGACCTGGGGTCTTGTATAGGCGCATCGTCCAAGGAAGGAATCAAATGCTCGAAGGATTATTTGACGCCGACCGTTGGTCGACGACATTCCAAAACATGGGGCCCTTCTGGGAGGGCTTTGGCGTGACGCTGCAGGTGGTCGTTGCCGGCCTGCTGCTGTCGCTGGTGCTGGGCACGCTGCTGGGTGTGTTCTCTACCACTCGCTCGCGCGTGCTGCGCGCCATAAGCCGCGTGTACGTGGAGTTTTACCAGAACACCCCGTTGCCCGTGCAGGTGCTCTTTATGTACATGGCCGGTCCGCAGTTTTTGCAGGCCATAACTGGTGCCGATCAGCCGGTGCGTATCGCGCCGTTCATGCTGGGCTTCTTGGGCGTGGGCCTGTATCACGCTGCCTACATTTCGGAGGTCATCCGCACTGGTATCGAGGCGGTTCCGCGCGGTCAGATGGAGGCGGCCCAGAGCCAGGGCTTCACTCGTGCGCAGGCCTACTGGTACATCGTGCTGCCCCAGACATTTAAGATCATTCTGCCGCCGCTGTGTAACCAGGCGCTCAACCTGGTCAAGAACACGTCGGTGCTGGCGCTTGTGGCCGGCGGTGACCTTATGTACCGTTCCGACAACTTTGTAAGTCTGTACGGTTACCTGCAGGGATACATCGTCTGCTGCCTTATGTACTTCATCATCTGCTTTCCGCTCGCCATGCTGGTGCAGTGGCTCGAGCGCCGCTCCAAGGAGCGTCCGCGCGGTGTGAGCCTGGCCGAGCTGGGGCTCGACAACGTAGAGGAGGCCTAGCGCATGGAAATCTTCAACGCGACCAACCTGCTCTACATCTGGGGCGGCTTTGTTAAGACGATCGAGATCTCGGCGCTGTCGATCTTTTTCTCGCTCATCTTTGGCACGGTGCTGGCGCTCGTTAAAAGCTATGCGCCCCGTCCATTCCGTATTTTGGTGAGCGCCTACATCGAGCTGTTCCGTTGCACGCCAAACCTGCTGTGGATCCTGTTTATTTACTTTACGGTGCAGGGTTTGGACATTGTGATTTCGACCATCGCCTTTACGCTGTTTACCAGCGCCGTTATGGCCGAGATTGTGCGCGGCGGCCTCAATTCGATTCCACGAGGCCAGTTTGAGGCAGCGCAGAGCCAGGGCTTCGGCTTCTTTGCCACCATGCGCTACATCATTCTGCCGCAGACGTTTAAGACGATCATTCCGGCGCTGTTTAGCCAGTGCACGACTGTCATCAAGGACAGCTCGTATCTTTCGGGCATTAACGTGGCCGAGCTCATGTACACGGCAAACGTCGTGATGGCCCACGCGATCGACCTGTCGCAGGTGCTTATGCTCTACGGCCTGGTGTTTGCGATGTACTTCGTGCTCAACTTTGGTATCTCGCTGCTGGTGAGGGCATATCAACGCCGCATCGTAGCCGCATAGCCTGGCTTTCCCTGGCACCCAACCTTGGCCTTCAAACCGTCGCTCGCGTACCAAAGTACGCGTCGCTCCTCTTTCAGGTCAATCTTGGGCACCAGGAAAACCCAGGTACGCTATCGTGGAAAAGGCGATAAACAGCCTATTTCTCATTTGTTAGAAAGGAATCGCGATGAGCGATCTGGAGAATAAGAAGAATCCTGTGGTCATTACCATCGCGCGCGACTTTGGCGCCGAGGGCCACGAGATTGGTCGCATGCTTGCCGACGAGTTGGGGATTCCGCTGTATGACAACGAGCTACTGGTGCGCGCGTCGCTGCGCGCGGGCGAGTCGCTCGATAAGATGGCCGCCTACGACGAGCGTCTGGCTGTGGAGAACATGGCGTTTCTGCCCGACCGCTACGACGCGCGCTCGTACTCGGACAAGTTGTTCCAAAAGATGAGCCAGGTGATTTTGGACCTGGGCGAGACCGAGAGTTGCATTATCGAAGGCCGCCTGTCCGATTATCTGCTTCGCAACAACCCCAACCACATTGCCGTGTTGGTGACAGCCCCCTTTGAGGACCGCGTCGAGATCGTGCGCAAAAAGCGTGGCCTTAACAAAAAGAAGGGTGCCAAGCTGGTCAAGCAACAGCAGAAGGCGCGCGAGGCGTTCTATAAGCGCTACAGTGCCGGAAAGTGGAAGATGACGAGCGGTAAAGACATCGTCGTCAACCGCGCCAAGCTGGGCCGCGAGGGTTGCAAAGACGTTATTGCCGCAGCCTACCGCTACAAGGTGGCGCAGCTCGAAGACTAACCGACCAAAAATCACCACAAAGGGGACAGGCACCTTTGTGGTGGTTTTTGTTTTAGGCGGAGGGGAGGGCCTTGGTGAGACCGGCGCGCGTCTGTATGTCGGTCTTTTGGTAGATAGAGCTCAGGTGGCGCTGTACCATGCGCATCGAGATGCCGAGCTCCTCGGCGATCTGCTTGAGCGGGCGTTCGTCCTGGGTTACGGCCACGAGCACGTCGACTTCGCGCGGGGTGAGAGCGTGATCGGTGATGAAGGCCTGACGCTGCTCCTCGATACTCGGTGCTGCCAGCGCCTCCTCGGCAAGCTGTTGATGTTCGCGCTCCTGCTCGGTTTGGGGCAGGCGGAACAAGCCGGCTGCCACGAATGCTGCGCAGGCGGCGACGAGCAAAACGAGCGCGCCGATCATGATGAGGGCAACGTTGCCCGAGGTCACAAGCGCAAGCGAGACGCCCGACGTGGTGAACGCGCACACGTTATTGGCCGCACGGCCCATGCCGGCCCAGAGGGCGGGCGCGTGCATGCGCGGTGCCAGCTGCGTAAACGTGGCGGTAAAGAACGTGACGAAAAAGCCCGAGCTCAGGTAAAAGACAACAAGGCCTAGGTTGGGATCTGCCCCGGCCTCGACGGCCAGGATGGAACTGGTCGAGAGCACGGCGATGCCGAGCATGACAAGTCCCATGTAGCGGCGCTCGGCAAGATCAAAGACGATGCCGGCGGCATAGGCTGCTCCCGCTCCAGTGGCGAGTTTGGGGCCATCTTGGAATGCCAACGAAAAGGCGTGGTGCGTTGCGGCGCCTAACAGTCCGAGCCCAAAGAATGCGATGCGGCCCAGAATCTCGAGGGTAAGCGGACCCGTGGGGAACTGGATCTGGGTCAATCCCGGGATGACGATAGGGACGGCGGCGGCGTTGACGGCTGCCAGTGAGTGGCCTTTGCGCTGTGCGAGCCCGAGCAGCGGCGCGTATCCGATAAAGCCGAGCACGCTCGCACCCAGAATAAAGCCCCGTGCGAGCACAACGCGCTCGGCGCCGGCGAGTAGCCCGATATTGATATCGAAGCGAAACTCGGCAGCAAGGAAGGCGAAGGTAAACAGTGCGAGTGCCAGAAGCGCGTTGATTTTAGTCTTACTCAGGTTCAAGAACGGTCCTTTGGGTGGACGGAATAACCGTTTCCTCGGTTGTAGACCAGGATGGTATGTGCGGGCCTTTGGAAAGCGAAGACTCCCCCTCGGCGATTGCGCGCTTGTCGCCTTTTGCGCTGGCAGATGCGCCACTTGAGAATTTGTGCCCCGGGATCCGGCTATCTTCCCGTAACATGGTGTTACAGAAGCACCCCTTACGACAAGGAGGCTCACATGCGAAAGCAAATCCATGACAACCCAATCGATCACGGCCGCGCGCGCTCGCTCTCTCACGGAACGTGGCGCCGCGTGGGTGCAAAACTCGCCTGCGCGGGGGCCTGCGCGCTCATGGCCGGCCAGCTGCTGCTGCCGAGCGTGGCGCTCGCCGCCGAGTGGGTCAACGTCGGCGGCACGCAGTACGACGCGGGCACCGCTGCCGGCGACGAGGCGGGAACCTGGTCCTGGGATGGCGCTAACGACATGAAGCTCAACGGCTACGACGGCGGCTCCATCGGCGCCAAGGGCAACCTCACCATCGACGTTACAGGCATCAACACCGTAACGGCCGATGCCGGGCAGAGCGCCATCGAGGTCAAGGACGGCAATCTCGCCATCACGGGGGAGGGGACCCTCAACGCGACGGCTCAGGATAATGTGCTTACTGCGTCGGGCGATGGTGTCACGAATGGAGACATCACTATAAGTGGATCCAGTGTTAACGTGATATCTACGGGTAGCTTTTATTGCTCAAACGGTATTCGCGCGAAATCGGGCAACGTGAAAATCGACAAGGGCGCCGACGTTAAAATAGAGGCAAAGAAGGCGGATGGGCTACACCGGCCGCCGCAAAGCGCCTATGGCATCTTTGCCGATGGGAAGCCAGGCGGTCGCGTTGCTCGGGAAAGCGGTCAGGAAGAACCGGATTATGTCTCCGTGCACGGGGGCGACGTCACGATCGATGGCGCCAAGGTTGCAATTAAGACGGCGGACGGCCCGTATTATTCTGCAGGCATCCATACGCTTGGCATCAACAAGAACACGCTCTTGCAGATCGTCAACGGAGCTGATGTCGAGATACTTGCCGGCGATGCGGTGCTGTCTTCGAGGGGCATTGACGCGCAGGCGGAGGGCGGTTCGACGTGGATGCTTGTCCAAAAATCGAACCTCACAGTGCGTACTGGCGGAAATGTGAGCGAACCCAACCCTGGGCCTCGTCGAGAGGACTACGGAATCATCGCCGCAGGATATGACGATCTGGAAAGGCCCCAGATTAGGATTTTCAAATCGAATGTTGAGGCGTCGGGCCTGACAGCGGGGATCTATGTTGTCAACCGAAAGACCACGGGCGGGGGACCGTCTATGAATCCCGCACTCGATATCATGTACGGGTCGGTGATTACGACTCCCGCCGGCGGCACCGTGCGAGAAACTGCCGGAAACGGACTTGACTACGACACCGCCGGAAACGGACTCGTCATCGGCACCGCCGGGTCGTCCACTATCCAGGATATTAAGACCTCCAACGAGGTCGCCCGCAACGTGGTGATCAGCTACGGGGATGCGGCCGAGCCCGAACCCACGCCGCAGCCCGATCCCGCGCCCGAGCCCTGTCTCTTATACACATCTGACGCTGCCGACGACTAGTCGAGTGTAGATC
>UQPY01000015.1 GCA_900542965.1 uncultured Collinsella sp. | reverse complement strand
GTGATGCCGTGGCGCGGTCGCACCAAGTTGCTGTTGCGCTGCACTATAGCACAGCGAAGTGTGTGCGGGGAAATCTTTTTTGAAAAGATTTCAAGCGGGTTTCCCGCCGGTCAAAAGGCGGGTTAAGCGGGCGAGGTGACTCATGTGCCCCGCCCGCTCAGCTAGGACATGAGGGTCTTAGGCCTTCTTGCGACGATAGATCACGTAGACGCAGACACCGATGATGACGACGGCGCCAACGACCATGGCGGCCATGTTGTTGCCCTCGGACTTCTCCTCGGTGACCTCTTCCTCTTCGGCCTCTGGCTCGGTCACGTCCTCATCGGAAAGGGCCTCGTCGGCGTAGGTGATGGATTCGACCAGGCAGTCGTTGTCGGCATCGTAGTCGCTCGGGACGAACTCCTCGGAGAAATCGCCCTCCTTGAGGTAGTCGCGCATCTCCTCGAGCATGGCCTTGCACTTAACATAGGTGTTCTTGGTTGCAGCCTTGCCGGCCTTGTTGGCCAGGGCGGTACGGGCCTCGGTGCCTTCTTCGGCCTGCATGGCCTCGTCGACGGTCAGGTTCTGCTCGATGAGTTCCTTCTGCAGGGCGTCGAGATAGGCGCGGACGCCGGTGGCGCAGTGGTCGCGGTTCTCATAGGCGAGCGTGTTGATGTCCATGAGGACGTAGTTGATGGAGTTCTTGGGCTCCTCGTTGTTCACGACGTCTTCCTCTTCGCAGTGATCGAAGGAGACATCCTGATCGCTGAAGTAGGGGCTGACCTCGGTGAGCAGTGCGGAGTAGAAGGGGATGGCGACGGAGAATTCGGCGTTGGAGAGCATCTCCCACTGAATGGTCGCGATCTCGGGGTCCATGCCCTGACGGATCTGGAAGGTGTGGATCTCGGTGTTGCGGTTGGAGCCGATGGCATAGGCGCCGTCGGTGTTGGCGTTGAGGCCGGCGACATTCTCGCCGCGAGCGGCGAAGGAACGAATCATCTCAAAGGTGTTCCAGTCGGACTTGCCGGGCTGGAAGAACAGCGGCTGCATCTCGTGGACCAGGGCGCCGGTCGTGGCGCGAGCCTCTTCGCGCTCGTCCTTGACGATCTCGTAGTCGGTGCCCTCGGCAAGCGGAGCCATGAAGTAATCACGACCCTGGATATAGCGCGACCACTGGTGCATACCGGCCTCGCTAATCTCCTCGCCGTAGGTCTTGGCGACGTCGAACTTGCCGTCGGTGTACTCGGCAAAGCCCTTCTCCTTAGGCATGGACTCGATGCCTTCGGAATGGAGACAGTTCTCGGTGTCATCGAGGTCGACGTTATAGGTGAGGTTGCCGATGTTGGGGTTGAGCGAGGCGATGTCATCGGCGAGCTTCATAGCAATCCACTGATGGCCGGAAAGCGCGGCGAACAACCAGGTCTCGGTGCTGTCGGCGATGATGATCTGGTCGTTGGAGCAGACGCCCTGCTCGTCGATCAGGCTGCCGATGAGTTCGACGCCCTCGCGGGCCGTGGCGCTCTCGCCCAGGATGACGCTGGCATAGCTGTATTCGCCAATGCCAGTCTCCTCGGTGATGGGGTCGGCCTCTTCGGCCTTCTCGTTATAGGAGGTGCTCAGCGTGGCAGAGCAGGAGACGCCCTTCTCGTTGATGCCTGCCTCGGAATATGCGTCGTAGCGATCTTCCCACTGCGAGGGGTTGTCGCGAACGAAGGTGTAGCGGTAGGTTGCGCCCTTGGACTTGTACTCAAAACCGGACTCGACCGAGGTGTACTCGTTGCCGTCCTTGTGTGCGGGCTCAATGCCAAAGTGCTTGACATAGCGCGGACCGAAGTCCTCGGAACGGCCGTAGTACGTGTTGCCGTCTGCCGTGAGCTTGCTGCCCATGTAGATCTGGGTGCAGGCGAGTGCCGAAGTCGGCATGGCCATGATGGCCGCTGCTCCAAACGCAAGGCCGCAGCCGAGCTTCTTGAGCGTGTTGACAGGATGAGTAAACCTCATAATCCCTCCCAACTGTTGAAACCCCGCGAAACCGTACGGAGTTTCAGCTAATAAATACATCTACTAGCCTAAAGGAAGTGTGAAGAGTATTCACTCGACAACAGCTTTTACTCGATGAGCGTGTGGAAATATACGATGAACGGATAATAATACTCATTTTATGGCTTTAGTTAAATAAAGGCACCCTGCATTTACTGTAGCTGAATAAAGCATTAGACGGTGCTCAAAAAGAAAACTCTCCCGCTGTTTAGGATTTGCATAAACAGCGGGAGAGTCGATAACTGGATGAATATCATACCAATGTGGATTTACTTCTTTCGGCGGTGAATCACGTTGATGGCGTAACCGACGAGCATGGCCAAGACGATGACAATAAAGCCGATCAGGGGATTGTCGTTCATGGGGTCCTCCTATTTTCCGAGCGGGGAGAATTCGTCGACGATGAGGTCGAGGCATTGCGGAAGCGCGCGGGCTCCAAAGACGCCCGAATTGCTGGAGATAATCTCGCCATCGAACTGCATGCCCAGCGACGGGGTGCAGGTGATCTTGGCTTCCTTGGTCTGGATGATCTTGAACTGCGGGCGCCCGAGTACCTTGCCGGCGGGGTCAAGCGCAGCGGTGATCACGGTAGGCAGCAGCTGCACGGTGCGCACGGGTTCGATGACCGCAATGTCGACCATGCCATCGTTCATGCGGCAGTCGGGGAACAGGTTGATGTCGTTTTGGATGACCGAGGTGTTGCCGGCCATGCAGCAGATGCCGTCGAGCTCCTCGACAATGCCGTCATGCTCAATCGTAAAGTGCGCTACCGTAGGGTTGGGCGTGGCGAGCGCAGAGAGGAAGTAGGCGATCTCGCCGATGTCGTTTTTGGTGGGGGCGGCCTTCATCATGATCTCGGCGTCGAAGCCCGAGCCGGCGATGATGATGAAGCTGTGGCGCTTCTCGTTGCCGTTCTCGTCGAGCCAAAAGAGCTCGCCCATGTCGACTTTGACCGTGCGACCGGCACGGCAGGCCTTGGCGAGCGCCGCCGCCTCGGGGGCATTGCCGATGTTGTTGAAGAACAGGCAGGCCGTACCGGAGGGGAAGACGAGCGTGGGGACACCGCATCCGCGCATCTGGTCGAGCACGTTGGAGACAGTGCCGTCGCCGCCCGAAACGACCACGCGGTCAAACTCGCGCACGTCTGCCACGGCGTCCTCGGGTTCCATGCCATCGCCGATAAAGCGCATCACGACCTCATCGCCGCCCTGTGCAAGGGCGTGCGTGAATGCGAAGATTTCATCTGAGCTGGGGCCCGATGCCGGGTTGTGGATGATAAGGCAGCGCATACTTACGTTCCCGTTCTGTGACTAACCGAGTATAGTTGTAAGGCAATGCCGATATCCTACCCGTGTTTTTCGGGCCTAACCTTATTCGATGGGTTGATATGTACATTTCCACACATCAGGCTCTACTCGACTTTTGCCAGCGCGCCCGTGAGTTCGACGCGATTGCCGTCGATACCGAGTTTTTGCGCGAGCGCACGTTCCATCCGCGTCTATGTTTGGTTCAGATTGCCACCCCTGCTGAGAGCGTCGCGGTCGATCCCCTGGTAATCGACGACCTATCGCCGCTGGCCGAGCTTATGGCCGACGAGAGCGTGACCAAGGTCTTCCACGCGTGCTCGCAGGATATGGAGGTCATGCTCCATACCGTGGGCGTGCTGCCACGACCGATTTTTGACACGCAGGTGGCCGCCGCCTTTTTGGGCGAGCGCCAGCAGATTTCGTATGGCGCGCTTGTTCAGACGTTCTGCGGTGTATCGCTGCCCAAGACCGAGTCGCTGACTGACTGGTCGCGCCGCCCGCTGACCGATAAGCAGATTGAGTATGCGATCGACGACGTCAAGTACCTGATCGTCGCCTATACCGAGATGATGAGCCGTCTGCGCGAGCTGGGCCGTGTGGACTGGGTGCTCGACGAGTTGCGCCCGCTGGCTGACGAGTCGCACTATCGCGCCGATCGCCACGAGGCGTTCCGCAAGGTCAAACGCATCAATTCGTGTAGCCGTCATCAGTTGGGCATCGCGCGCGAGCTCGCCGCTTGGCGCGAGGATCGCGCCGAGCGCCGTAACATCCCGCGCAAGTGGGTCATGTCCGACGACACGCTGCTTGCGCTCGTTAAGCGCAATCCCGTGCGCGTTGAGGAGTTCCGTAGCATTCGCGGTACCGATCAGTTGGGGGAGCGCGACGTGGACGGTGCGCTCATGGCCATCAAGCGCGGCGCGAGCTGCCCGCACGATCGCCTGCCGCTCATGGTGCGCGGGCACCGTCAGATTTCGCCGGAGTTGGAGAGCGTGACGGACCTGATGTATGCGCTCATTCGCCTAGTTGCCGAGCGCTCGGGCGTGGCGACCTCGGTCATTGCCTCGCGCGATGACCTGGCCGACTACATTGAGCATCCCGAGCAGAGCCCCCTGCGCGAAGGCTGGCGCTTTGAGCTCGTGGGTTCGCGTCTAGACGATCTGCTTTCCGGCAATATGGGGTTGACGGTGAAGGACGGCAAAATCGAGCTCCTGTAGGGAAGCCTAGCCGGTTGAGTGGGTAAAATGCCTCCAACGTGTAACTCGACTCGGAGGAATTCGCATGCCTTATTACTATGGATACGGCTTTGGCATCGACCCGCTGTACCTGCTGGTTGTTCTTGTCTGCACGGTGCTTGGCCTTGCCGCACAGAACTATATCAACTCGACGTACAAAACCTGGTCCAAGGTTCGCTCGGACGGCGATACGGGTGCCACAGTCGCTCGCCGCATGCTCGATGCCAACGGTTGTAGCGCCGTGGGTATCAAGGGTGTCGCTGGCGAGCTCACCGACCATTACAACCCGCAGGACAACAACCTGTATCTGTCGGATGCCAACCGTTCGGGCGGTTCGGTCGCAAGCGTTGCCGTCGCCTGCCACGAGGCGGGCCATGCCGCCCAGCGTCAAAGCGGCTATGCCATGATGAAAGTGCGTACCGCCCTCGTGCCGGTCGTCAACTTTACCCAGAACACCTGGACCATCGTGTTACTCTTGGGCCTGTTTATGAACATTGCCGGGCTCACGACCCTCGCGTTGATCTTCTTCTCGTTTAGTGTGCTGTTCCAACTCGTTACGTTGCCTGTCGAGATTGACGCCAGCCGACGTGCTGTGGCGTACATCGAGCAGTCGGGCATGAGCTCCAAGCAGGTCAACGGCGCCAAGAAGGTACTGACGGCAGCCGCGCTTACCTATGTGGCCGCAGCGCTCACTTCGATTATTCAGCTGCTCTACCTTATGGCTCGCTACAACAGAAACTCCAACCGATAACAAATTGGGTCACTGGGCGCCGCGGGGATTCGTGTCCCCGCGGCGCTGTACTATGTGTTGGACTTAATTTCGCACGGGGCCGGAGCCTCTGTGCTCGATAACGAAAGGAGGCTGCGTGGCAGGCTGGAACCTAACCGGCAATGCTGTTTCCGCCGAGTTTGACGGCTCGGACGATCAGGAGCGCAAGGAGCTCAGCGTGAGCCAGGCGGTGGAGATCGCCGCCGGTGCGCTCGATGCCATTCCGCAGCTGAGCGTTCTGGGCGAGGTCACAGGTTTTCGTGGTCCTAACGCCCGAAGCGGTCACTGCTATTTCCAGATCAAGGACGATTCGGCCGCCGTTGACTGCATCATTTGGAAGGGCGCCTATCTCAAGCGCACGTTCGATCTGCGCGACGGCATGCAGGTGAGCTTTAAGGGCAGCTTCAATCTCTATAAGGCCACGGGCCGCATGAGCTTTGTCGCTCGCTCGTTTTCGCTGGCGGGGGAGGGTTTGCTGCGTCAACAAGTGGCGCAACTGGCCGAAAAGCTACGCCGCGAGGGCCTGATGGACGAAGCGCGCAAGCGCCGCATCCCGGTGTTCTGCTCCCGCGTGGCGGTCGTCACCTCGCTTTCGGGCGCCGTAATCGACGACGTCAAGCGCACGTTGCGTCGTCGCAACCCTCTCGTCGAGCTCGTCTGCGTGGGCGCCAAGGTCCAGGGCGAGGGCGCACCGGCAGAGCTAATCGAGGGGCTGCACCGTGCCGCCGCCATTACGCCGGCGCCGGATTGCATTTTGCTGGTGCGCGGCGGCGGCTCCTTTGAGGACCTCATGACCTTCAACGACGAGGAGCTTGCCCGCGCGGTGGCGGCTTGTCCTGTGCCCGTGGTGACCGGCATTGGCCATGAGCCCGATACCTCGATTTGCGATATGGTGAGCGACCGCCGCGCCTCCACGCCAACGGCAGCGGCAGAATCGGTGGCGCCGGCTATGACGGAGTTGGCCGATGTGCTCGAGGCGCGCCATCAGCGTCTGGGCGCCGCGATGGCCTTGATGATCGGGTCGAATCAGGTCGATCTGGAAATGCTCGATCAGCGCGGGCGCCGTGCCTGGGATACCTATACGGCTCGCTTGGGCGATGCGCTCGATGCGGCCGCGTGCCGCCCGTGCCTCAACGACCCCACATTTATGGTCGAGCGTCGCGAATCGGAGCTTGCGCTGACTGCCGATCGCCTGTCGGGCGCCATAGTACGCTCGGTCGGGACATTTCGCTCCACCTTTGAGCGTTTGCCCGAGCGTCTGGTTACAAGCACCTCGGGGCTCGATGGTAAGCGCCATGCGCTCACGCTCGCAAGCTCCCGCCTGGAGCATCAGGGGCGCACGATGCTCAGCAAGCCAGCGTCCGACCTGGGCCGTGCAGCGGCTTCGCTCGATGCCCTGTCGCCGCTCAAGGTGCTCGCCCGCGGCTATTCCATCGCGTACAGCGTTGATGGTGTGGCCACGAGCGCCAAGACCTTTAAGCCCGGCGACGCCATCCGTGTGCGCATGGCAGACGGTAACGTTGCGGCAACGGTCAATACGGTCGAATAGACCGCGTTTTACAGTGATAAACCTTTGGGAAAGGAAATAGATATGGCAGAGAAGACCCCGGTCGAGCAGCTTACGTACAAGCAGGCCTCGCAGGAGCTGGAGCTCATCATCCGCAGCCTGGAGTCGGGCGACATGGAGCTCGAGGAGTCGCTCGAGAGCTACACCCGCGGCGTCGAGCTCCTCAAGAGCCTGCGCACACGCTTGGCCGATGCCGAGCAGAAGGTCTCGGTGCTTCTTAAGGACGTCGACGGCAACGACGTGCTTGCCGACGGCGAAGCCGCCAACACGGACGACAACCTCTCGTTCTAACCATCTCGCAGTCCACTTTGGGGTAGTCTTTTTGGGACGGGGCTTTTTTGACTACCTCTTGTCGGCTGCCTCGCCGAGCACTTGCGTTTGCGAAAAAGTAGTCAAAAAAGCCCCGTCGCAAAAAGACTACCCTGGTGGCTTGGCCATTGGAGGTGAATGTTGCTTGCCTTTTGGCGTGTTAGGTGAGTTGAGGCGCTATCGCTGGTCGATTTCACCGGGTTCAACCATTATTTCTAGCGTGTGTAAATATTCATCTTGATTGTCAGATATGTATTCGCTTACATACCAGAATTCTAGAAGAGGCCCTGCGGCAATGAGATGATTCTGGTCCATGAATTCATTCATTTCCCTCCATATTGTCGGCGTTATTTCTGCAGGTCCGGTGGTTGTCCTGCAAAGATAGTCGCCTTCTGGGAAAATCTCGCACCCTTTATCGTCGATTGATTCGAGTGAAAGCAGCGTCTTCTCTGCTACCAGGCAACCGTCGGCGCTTCTGCGCGATGGTTCAAGGATGAAGCATGGAACCGTGTGTATCGAATCGATTTCCATCCCGAGTTCTTTCATGCGCTTAATGGTGGCGTAGGGAATTATGTCGCCGCTTAGCTCATCCTCGCTTACGATGACATATCCTCGGGGTCCCTTATGAACCACCCTCGACTGTTTTTCCTCGCGTGCTCTTAACGACATGGATATGTTCTGCATGCAATGCTCGATCTTTCGGCGCCGTTGCGATAGTTTTGCTATGGCTGCGTCGATGCTATCAAGTTCGTTGCTGAACAGTTCAAAGCTCGTTTCGAGTGAATGGTTATCTAGGAAAGATCTGATTTCGCTAAGCGTGTAGTTCATATTGAGCATTGACATGATGATGTTGAGTCTGCCGAAATCGTCCTTCCTGTATTCACGGTAGGCATTCGCCCCGCGCTTTGGGGCAACTAAACCAATTGCCTCGTAATAGCGAAGAGTGTCTGCGCTTACGCCGTAGAGGCCGGCCGTCTGCTTGATATTAAGGGAAAACTCGCGTTCCATGTCACACCTTCCGACTGCCCTAGGGCCACTCAAAACCTTGGAGCTATTCTAATGTTTGTTACTCCGTCATTGTCGGGCAAGCGGTCGTTTTGACGAGGTGAACGGTCTTAAGCGCTTGGTATCCAGCTGGTATTCCATCGAAACACGTCGTTGACCTTTGACTTTCTCCAAATTCTAAGATGGTTTCAAGCCAGCTAGCTTAAATCATATCGATCTAGCATCTTAATTGTGAGGAAGGACAAGCAATGAAGGTCAAGACTAGGACGGGTATAGTTTCGGGCAAGACGCTCGAAAACGGGGTTGAAGCTTTTTTGGGCATTCCCTATGCAAAGCAGCCGGTAGGTGATCTTCGCTGGCGTGCCCCTGAGCGCCTTGATGATTCCGATGAGGAAATTGAATGCGTGGAATTCGGGCATTCTGCCAGGCAATTTATCGATGAAGTTGAACTCGCTTCGCTTCATGAGCAAGGGGAGGATTGCCTGAGCCTTAACGTGTGGGTCAGGGGACACGCACGCAAGAACCTTCCTGTCATGGTATATATCCATGGTGGTGCCTACTTCTCAGGTGGATCTGCCGACCCGCTATATAACGGCTCCAATTTTGCGGCAGCGAAGGATGTCGTTATTGTTTCGATTAACTACCGTCTGAACTTGTTTGGGTCGCTGCTGCTCGATTGCCTGCCGGGCGGAGAGGACTACAAAGACGCCGGCTATCTTGCCATTCTTGATCAAATCCGTGCGCTCGAGTGGGTGCATGAGAATATTTCGGCCTTCGGCGGTGACCCCAATTGTGTCACGCTTTTCGGTGAGTCGGCAGGCTCTTCCAGCCAGGCTCTTCTTTCCATATTGCCAGAGGCAAATAAGTATTTCCAACGTGCGATTTTGGAGTCCGGCCCTATCCAGCTTTATAAGACCCGCGAGCGCGGCGAGTACTTTGCTCGGGAGTTCGCCGAAATCATGGGATGCAAAACCGCCCAAGAGCTCTTAGCGAAGTCGGCAGACGAGCTCATTGAGGGCATGCAGGTGTGGTGCGATCGTCATACCTACGAAGTGTCGCTAATTTTCTCGCCGGTTTGTGACGGGTCTTTTCTTCCCAAGAAGCCGATGAAGGCCTGGGCGGAGGGCGCAGCCAAGGATATCGATATCATGATTGGATGTACCGAGGACGAGTTTACTTATTTCCATTTCTATTTCGATGACCTTCCCGGATTCTGGCACGGCCAATTCCCGATTCATTTTGATGATCAGATTGATATCGATTACTGGGAGCAAGCATATCGAAAGGCATGGCCTGAGCGCGATTTTGCCGAGAATTACACCAATTTTATGAACTCAACCGGTTTCTTTGTCGGCACCGACCTTATGGCTGAAGAGCAGTCGGCGTTTAAGCCCGTGTACAACTATTTGTTCCGTTATAAATCTCGTGTCGAGGGAATGGGTTCTTGCCACGCAATCGAGGTGCCGTTCGTTTTCAAGAATCTTGATACCGCGAGTGGTCTGATGTTTACGGGTGACAATCCTCCAGCGCATCTCGCGGATGAAATGAACGATGCGTGGTTCAGCTTTGCGAAGACGGGCAAACCGTTTGTTGAGGGCAAGGCACCATGGGACCCCTATACCGCTGAGAACCACATTCATATGGTAATTGACGAAAACGAGTGGAAGCCGGTGCATTCGCTGCACGCCAAAGAAGATTCGGTGTTCCGTCCTATGTACGAGGTACTACTCAACGATTAGTGAAAGAAGCCGCAATGGAGTGGGCTAATTAGCCCCATTGAATTCAGCTTGAACTATCCCTGCGTAAGGAGAAAGAAATGGCTCAAGAAGAAAAGCTATCGGGTTATCGGTGGATGATCTTATTCGTAGTTTGCCTCATTTGCTTCATGGCAAACTTCATGCAATATCAGGTTTCAGCATGGGGTGTCGTCGTGATGACGACTCTCGGCATCGATGCCGGTGGGCTTACCAATCTCATGTTGATGCCGATGCTCACCGCTGTGTTTTTGTCGATTCCTGCAGGATCTCTTGCTGATCGCTACGGCGTTAAGCTTGTCGTGTCAATTGGCATGGTGCTTTCTGCTGTAGGCGGCTTTCTGCGTTATTTCATGATTAATGACTTTACCGTGCAGATCGTTTCGATGTTTATGATCGGCTTTGGCATTGCGGCGCTCAATGCCAATCTGGCAAAGGTGCTGGGTTCCTGGTTTAAACAGCAGACCTCCCTTGCCGTGGGAGTTTTCTATGCTGCTTCATGTGTGTCCATCGTGATAGCCCAGGCATTCAGCACTTATTTTCCTACGCTTGACGTGTCTTATCTGGTCGCTGCTATTGCCGAAGCTGTAACTGCTGCGCTGTGGATCTTCTTTATGAGGAACGTCCCGGAGGGCGAGCCCATGCCCGAGCCCGAGCCGGTTATGAAGTACATTAAGATTGCCGCTAAGTCGCGCGGCGTTTGGTGCATTGCCTTGGCTTATGGTCTTACCCTCGCTTCAACCACGGCATATTGCGCAATTCTGCCGTCTGCGCTTGAGCTCGTTCGCGGCGTTGATACTGCCACCGCTGGATCTATGGCAGCAATTATTACAGTTGGTAGCTTCTTTGCTTGTTTTGCGGGACCGGCTGCCGTCCTCAAGCTCGGTAAGAATAAACCGTTTCTCATTGTAACCACGGTGATTGCCGCCGTTGTAATGGTTGCAAACTGGTTTTTGCCGCTTGGCACTGTCATGTGGGTTGCTCTCGTCCTCAATGGTTTTATGACCGCTCTTTCTGGCCCCATTATTCAGGCAATGACTCCTGATCTTCCTGAGATTGGCGCGAAATATGCCGGTAGCGCTGGTGGAATAATCGGTACTGTCGGCCTTCTCTGCTCCTATTTTGTTCCCGTTATTGTTTCGTCTATTTCTGGTGACAATTGGACGTTGAACTTTACGATCGAATCGATTCTTTTCCTTGCGAGCGTTTTGCCTATTGCGATGTTGCCCGAGACTGGTGCGGCGGCAAAAGCCGAGATGCCTGAGACTTCTGAATTATAATTAATCGGTGTTTTGCCTGGTCGCGACCTCCAGTTGATATGGGGGTCGCGACCATTTTTAATGTGAGGTTGGTGCAATGGATGGTGAAGCGTGCGAAGTTGCGCACAAAGTTGAGCAAAAGCGGGCTTCGAGTGGTTACCGCTGGTTAATATTGCTGTTGACGTGTGGTCTCTGTTTTTTGGGCAACTTCATGCAGTATCAGGTCGCTGCCTATGCTACGGTCATCATGCCTCAGATGAATATCGACCCTGTCGGATTCTCATCTCTCTTTCTGGCGCCAATGCTTGCGGCGGTTTTCTTTAGTCTCCCGTTCGGATCACTTGGAGATAGGCTTGGGCCCAAAGTAGTGATACTTGGCGGGTTCTGTGTTTCTTTAGTCGGCGGCGCTATCAGAATTTTCACCCTATCGAACTATCCTGCTCAACTTGTCTCGATGTTTTGCATCGGCGTGGGGATGGCGGCATTGACTGCCAATAATGCAAAGACGCTTGGACTTTGGTTTGCAGATAAGACGGATGTTGCGATGGGCATTTACTATGCGGCGACTTGCTTTGGCATTGCGGCGGCGCAAGCGTCATCGGCGTTTATGTCTTCCGTGCTAATGGGCTATACAGTTGCAGAAGCGTTGTTGGTCGTTCTGACTATCTTCTGGGGTTTATTTGGTAAGAACGTACAGCATGACTCACTTATTCCTGATGGCGTTGAGCACGACCAAGCCCTTCTGACTGCTTTTCGTTCGCGTAACGTTTGGCTTTGCGCGATTTGCGCCGCTTTCTCACTTGCCGCCACGACCGCCTTTTCCGGTGTGCTACCTCAGGCTCTTGAGCTTGTGCGAGGCACCGATGCTTCGACGGCCGGCGAAATGGCGGCGCTGACAACCGCTGCTGGGATTATCGGCTGCTTGATTGCTCCGATGCTTTACGGTAAATGCCGCCTTGCGCGACCGTATCTTGTGATTGTCGGGCTTCTTGGCTCTATTTCAATTGCAGTTGCGTGGTTTGCCTCGGGCTTGAAGTCCATGGGGGTATTGCTTGCAGTGTGCGGCATCGTTACGAGCATGATGGGTCCAGTTGTTCAAGCTCTGCCAGTTTCATTTGTTGAAATCGGCACTCGTTATGCTGGCAGCGCTGGCGGCATTATGGCCGAAGTTAGCCTTTTGGGCTCTTATATGCTTCCTATTGGGATTGCGGCTATTTCCGGTTCAGATTACGACAAACAAATGATGCTTATTACTCTGCTTTACGGTCTATCCGTCCTTCCGGTGTTGATCGTTCCCGAGGTCAAACACTTTAAATAGGCGCGAGCATATGGATGGATAAAGCCCTCTGGCCATTGCGATTGCCGAGGAATGGATTTCGCTCAATTCGGATCTTTGAAGTGGGCTAAACTGTCTTGGTGTTTCACTGAACAACGCCACCTTCTGTTGCGTTGTCGTTAGAAAGGAACCAGCCATGTGTGATTGCATCTTCTGTAAAATCGCCAACCACGAGATCCCCTCGACTGTTGTCTACGAGGACGACCAGGTCATCGCGTTCGATGACCTCAATCCCCAGGCACCGGTTCATACGCTCGTGATCCCCAAGAAGCACTACAGCGACATCGCTGATAACGTGCCTGCCGAGACCATGGGCGCCATGGCCCATGCCATCCAGGAGGTTGCTAAGGCCAAGGGCCTGGAGGACGGTTTCCGCGTCATCTCCAACAAGGGCGTTAACGCCGGCCAGACCGTCATGCACTTCCACATGCACGTCCTCGGCGGCAAGAACTTGGGCGAGAACCTTATCTGAGATCGTATGGCCCGTCGTCTTGATTGCCTTTGGAGAAACCTGTGCAGTTGTCTCAACTCGAATATCTTCAAGCGGTAGCGAATTATGGCGGCGTGCGCAAGGCGGCTCGCGCCGTTCATGTGAGTCCGCAGGCTGTTTCGTCGGCGATCAAGAAGCTGGAATCTGAGTATCAGGTCGTTTTGCTCGACCGGTCGACGGGCGAGGCCGTTTTGTCTCCTGCAGGGCGAGAGTTTGCGGGACGCGCGCGCGTAATCCTCGCGCAAGTCGATGATCTCAAAAATTACGCTCGGTCGATGGGGCAGGGTGTTTCGCCTGACGGTCATTTTCGTCTTTACGCCCCCTGCCTTCATGGGCGGGGGCGTCTTTTTGACGAAAACTGGTACGACTCGTTTGAGAGTTCGCACCCCCAGATTCACCTCGACGTGTGGCATCAGCCAACGGCTACGTGTTTTGAGTCTCTTTTGCTCGGGATATCGGATGCGGCTATTTCATTCGAGAAGCCACGGGGCAGCGCCCTTTGTTCGAAATGCCTGGGTGAAAAGGAGCTCAAGGTTCTTTCGTGTCCGGTTGGCCATCGTGTCAGGGGCACCATAACCATTCGTGAACTATTGAGCGGTAGGCTTGCTGTCCCCATCAACTTGTCGCCCTGTCTCAATGCAATCAACCAGTGCCCTGAGGCCCAACTCGTTAATTTCCGCTTTCGTGATGTCGAATATGGAAGCGAGAGACAGATTGAGTTTCTTCAAGGCGGGGGATTGATATTGAGCTTTTCTGGCTCCTCTCTTGCATCAGATGGATCCAACGTGAGCGAATGCTCCATTGAGGGCTCGCGCGACGTAACCTTGCCTATCTATTTTTGCTACCGGCAAAACGCCTGGACGGATCGGCATCAGACGGTATTTCTTCACCTGTTGCGCCATCTCGCTTCTTGAGGTTGCTTGGCTTCGTGCCGTCAAATGAATATTGACGATTTGTAACGTATGGCTGACGGTTTTGCCTTCATGCTTTTTGAGACCTCGGCTTGGATTATCGGCCTTTGGAGGAGGAGTATGAAAAACCGTACGGTTTGGCTGTATATGGCGTTTGTTTTCCTATCGAACTTCAGCACCATCTTGTATTTTCTGACGGTTTACCTTGAGTTCGTCGGATTCTCGATGGTCGCGATTTCTGGCATGATGATTGCGTGCCAGGTAAGCAAATTTGCTCTCGAGATTCCTACCGGCTATATCGCCGATAGATTTGGGCGAAAGATAAGTGGCCTGGTGGGTATCGCGGGAATGCTCGGATACTACGCTGCCCTGCTCCTCATACGATCTCCTCTGCTTTTGATAGGTGCGTTTGCCCTCAAGGGTTTTGCCGTCGCATGCGTGAGCGGTTCTATTGAGGCAATCTATATCGATTCCGTCTCCCAAGATCAGCTCGTTAGGCTTAATGTGGTTGAGCGATTCGTCTTTTACGCATCTTATGCTCTTTCCGCGTGTGTGGGCGGCTTCATCTCGTCAGAAGGTGCATATTTCATCGGTCTTTCGGCCGATATCTTTGCGATGGTATTGACGTTACTTGTCGTTGCCTGCATTCCCGAAACGAAAGGGAAAGGTAGCGCTGCGGCTTCTATGAGCCAAATTAGCCCGAGAATGATTTGGACTGCCATTGCGGGCAATGGCACGCTTCGCTCGGCGTTCGTCATGGACTGTTCTCAGGCATTTGCTTTTGTCGCTCTGGAAGATTTTTTCTCACTGCTGCTCGCAGCCCGTGGAATGGGTGCCGTCGCTTCGGGCGTGACCATTGCGGTCCAGCTCCTTGCCTCCGCCTCCATAGGGTTTATTGTGCCCAGTGTGATTGCTCGTGTCGACAAGGGCCGTTTTGCGCGTATTTGCGGCATCATTCGCTTAGTATTGACAGCTTTGTTTTTGATTCCTTTAACTCCGGTTTATTTGCTGCCCGTGTTCTATGTGCTGCAGACGGTTGCGTACTCGTTATTTGCTCCAATTAAATACTCAATTTTTCAAAAAGCAGCCGATTCTTCGATGCGCTGTTCACTGATTTCGGTTCAAAGCCAGATGGTGGCGGTGGGTGCCGTTCTTTTCTATCTGCTCAACGCTGTGTTGAGTAGCGTTGCGGGCATTCGAGTCGTATTGCTTGTCGCGCTCGAGATTTCTTCCCTTGTGTATATCCCCGCGCTATTTCGTCTTACAAGTCAAAGGACATGAGTATTTAGGCACCGATAACTTATATATCAACGCAATAAACCCGAGCGCGAGGGCGTTTGGGTTTATTATTGAAACGTATGTAACCTGGCGGCGCCACACCGCCTGTTAGTAGGGAGACACATGAACGTTCTGGTCGTCAACGCAGGATCTTCGACCCTTAAGTATCAGGTCATCGATACCAAGTCCCATAAGGTGTCCGCAAAGGGCTCCTGCGAGCGCGTCTGCTTTACCGGCGGTACCTTCACCCACGCTGCCAACGGCTCCAAGAAGGTGACCGAGAACATCGAGTTCCCCGACCACAAGGTCGCCATCGAGGTCGTCCTGAAGGACCTCGAGGCCAACGGCGTCAAGATCGAGGGTATCGGCCACCGTATCGTTCAGGGCGGTTGGTACTTCGGCGATTCCTCCCTCGTCGACGAGGACGTCCTCGCCAAGATCCGCGAGGTCGCCCCGCTGGCGCCGCTGCACAACAACCCCGAGGCCAACGTTATCGAGTACTGCCTAGAGCAGTATCCCGACCTGCCCAACGTTACGGTCTATGACACCGCCTTCCACTTCAACATGCCCGAGGTCGCCAAGACCTACGCCCTGCCCAAGGACGTCTGCGACAAGCTGCACATCCGTAAGTACGGCGCCCACGGCACCAGCTACCGTTATATCTCCAAGAAGGTCGCTGAGATGACCAACGGCGAGGCCCGCAAGGTCGTCGTGTGCCATATCGGCTCCGGCGCTTCCCTGTGCGCCATCGAGGACGGCAAGTGCATGGACACCACCATGGGCTTGACCCCGCTCGACGGCGTCATGATGGGCACCCGCTGCGGTTCCATCGACCCGGCTACCGTGTGCTACCTGCAGCGCGAGGGCGGCTACACCTTCGACGAGGTCGACGAGATGATGAACAAGAAGTCCGGCCTTTTGGCTGTGACCGGCGGCAAGACCAACGACTGCCGCAACGTCGAGGAGCTCGCCGCTGCTGGTGACCCCGAGGCTCAGCTCGCCTTCGACATGTTCGTCTACAAGATTGCCGCCAAGGCCGCCGAGATGGCTACTTCTATGTGCGGTATGGACACCCTGGTCTTTACCGCCGGCATCGGCGAGCACGCTCCGGCCGTCCGCGCCGGCGTTGCCGACCGCCTGGCCTTTATGGGCGTCAAGATGGATCATGCCCGCAACGCCCTGCGTGGTGACGGCGCTTGGCGCCTGTCTGCCAAGGATTCCAAGGTCAAGATTTTCGTCATTCCCACGGATGAGGAGTTCATGATCGCTTCCGACGTCGAGCGCATCGTCAACGGCAAGTAATTGCAAGAGGGGAGGGGCTGGACGACCGAGCGCCGTTCGGCCCCTCTTTTGCGCTCGTTGGGCGATATGCCTGATAGCTATTTATCAAGTTGTGATAACTTCTTATTAATATGCGGCCGCCTTAAGGGGTCTGCGCCGACCGTATTGCACTGCAAAGGAGTCTCATGAACGTACTTGTTGTCAACGCCGGTAGCTCAAGCCTTAAATATCAGCTTTTGGATACCGATACCCGCGAGGTTTTCGCCAAGGGCAACTGCGAACGTATCGGTTCGGACATGGGCATCTTTGGCCACTCCGAGAACGGTGGCGCCAAGCAAACCGAGGAGGTCCCCTTCCCGGACCACCGTTCGGCTATCGCACGTGTGCTCGAGGAGCTCGAGAAGACCGACTTTACGATCGATGGCATCGGCCACCGTATCGTTCAGGGTGGCTGGTGCTTCGATGATTCCGCGGTCGTCGACGATGAGGTCATGGCTAAGATCCTCGAGGTGGCACCGCTTGCTCCGCTGCACAACTACGGCGAGGCGGCGGCAATCGAGTATTGTCGCGAGAAGTATCCGGAGCTGCCCAACGTGGCCGTCTTCGACACCTCGTTCCACATGACTATGCCCGAGGTCGCCTACACCTACGCCCTGCCCAAGGACGTGTGTGACAAGTATCACGTGCGCAAGTACGGCGCCCACGGCACAAGCCACCGCTATGAGTGGATGATGGCCAAGGAGATCCTGGGCTCGCGCTGCCACCGTCTGCTTTCGTGCCATCTGGGCAACGGCGCTTCGCTCGCCGCCATCGAGGACGGTGTGTGCCGCGATACCACGATGGGCCTCACGCCGCTCGACGGCCTGATGATGGGCACCCGTTGTGGTTCCATTGACCCGGCTACCGTGTGCTACCTGCAGCGCGAGGGCGGCTACAGCTACCAGGAAGTCGATGACATGATGAACAAGCAGTCTGGTCTGCTTGCCATCTCTGGCATCTCCAACGACGCCCGCGACATCCGTACGCGCGCCTCCGAGGGTGACGAGCGCTGCCTGCTCGCCTTCGATATGTTCGCATACAAGGCCATGCAGCAGGCCGGTTCCATGATTGCCTCCATGGCGGGCGTGGACACCATTACCTTTACCGCCGGCATCGGCGAGAATGACTGGTCGATCCGCAAGGCCTTCTGCGACTGCTTTGAGTGGCTGGGCGTGCGCATCGACAACAACAAGAACCGCGAGGCCGTGGGCAACGGTCCGCAGGTCATCAGCGCCGCCGGCTCTTCCGTCACGGTCATGGTCATCCCCACCGACGAGGAATACATGATCGCCCACGACGTCGAGCGCCTGACCAAGAACAACTAAAGCATTCGTCTGTAATTGACAAAAAGGCCTCCAGAGCAACAGCTCCGGAGGCCTTTTTACTAGCAGGCGGAAATTCCAGTCCCAAAGTGATCATCGGCGGCAACGCCTGCGCTTTCGACAAAGGCACCCAGCCATCCAGGTCTTCAGCCCCAAGCTCGTAGCCAAGTCGCCGTCCACTCCAGATTCCCTGAATGCCACGTGGCGGCAGGGACCCCCACAGGGTAAACCTCTGAAAACATTCCGCAGGACGGAGGAAGCCCCCGCCGCACGTAGTGCGCAGCGGGGGCTTCCGACATGTCCGAGGACGTTTTCAGAGGTTTACCCTGTGGGGGTCCCGAGGGGATATGTACGCTACTCAGCCATCTGAGCCTGGACGGCGGTGATGGCCACGACACCCACGATGTCGTCGGCAGAGCAGCCGCGCGAAAGGTCGTTAACCGGCTTGGCGATGCCCTGCAGGATGGGGCCGTAAGCGTCGGCGCCAGCGAAGCGCTGGACCAGCTTGTAGCCGATGTTGCCGGCCTCGAGGTCGGGGAACACCAGCACGTTAGCCTTACCGGCGACGGAGGAGCCGGGAGCCTTGAGCTGGGCAACAGTGGGGACGATAGCGGCATCGAGCTGCAGGTCGCCGTCGATGGCGAGCTCGGGAGCCTTCTCCTTGCAGAACTTCACGGCCTCTTGGACCTTCTTGGCGACCTCGCCGCCGGCGGAGCCCATGGTGGAGTAGGAGAGCATGGCCACGTGCGGCTCAACGTTGCCCATGAAGGTGGACCAGGAGTGAGCCGAGGCGATGGCGATCTCGGAGAGCTCGTCGGAGGACGGGTTGATGTTGAGGCCGCAGTCGGCGAAGATCAGCGTGCCGTCGGTGCCGAACTGCGGGGTATCGGTGCACATCACGAAGAAGGCCGAGACCAGCTTGGTGCCCGGGGCGGTCTTGAGGATCTGAAGCGCAGGGCGCAGAGTGTCGGCAGTGGAGTGGCAGGCGCCGGAGACCAGGCCGTCGGCATCGCCCATCTTGACCATCATGGTGCCAAAGTAGGTGGCGTCCATCACCTGGGCGCGAGCCTGCTCGATGGTAACGCCCTTCTTGGCGCGGAGCTCGGCAAACTTCTGCGCGTACTCCTCGTGCTTCTCGGCATTGCGCGGGTCGATGACGGTAGCGCCGGGAACGTTGATCTCGTCGGGGTTGCCCAGGATGACGATCTTTGCCAGGCCCTCCTCGATGATTTTGGTGGCCGCGACGATAGTGCGCGGATCCTCGCCCTCGGGCAGGGCGATCGTCTTAAGGTCGGCCTTGGCGGCAGACTTCATACGGTTTAGGAAATCGCTCATGTTACTCCTTACAAGCGTTTCGCTAAGCTCCAGGCGCCCGGCTGTTCACGAATAAACCCGCTGCTAGCGGGTTTACCTTTCAATTATGTTCGCCGCGGTGCTTGAGCTTTCCTTGTGTGGCAAGCTCATTATAGGACGCATTAGCGCTATAATCGCTCTGATAAATATGTCTCGAAGAATGTTCGAGAAAAGCCCAGCTAACGAGCCCGTGGCTTTTGACAAGGAGTATCGATGCAGATTACCTCAGGCCTGCCTGAAGGCTTTAACGCCGGCGCGTACGACATGATTGTCGTCGGTGCTGGATATGCCGGTGCCGTTTGCGCCCGCCGTCTTGCCGAGACCATCGGCTATCGTGTTGCCGTTTTGGAGCGCCGTAGCCACATTGCGGGCAATGCCTATGACTGCACTGACGAGGCCGGAATCCTGATCCACGAGTACGGTCCGCATATCTATCACACCTTTAACGAGCGCGTTCACAATTTCCTGTCGCGCTTTACCAAGTGGACGGATTATCAGCACAAGGTGCTCGCCAACATCAACGGTACCCTTATGCCCGTGCCCTTCAACCATGCGAGTCTCAAGCTCGCCTTTGGTGACGAGCGCGGCGAGGAGCTGTATCAGAAGCTCGTGGAGACCTTTGGCAAGGATGTCAAGGTGCCCATTATGGAGCTGCGTAAGAAGAACGACCCCGACTTGGCCGAGGTCGCCGATTACGTCTACGAGAACGTCTTTTTGCATTACACCATGAAGCAGTGGGGCCAGACGCCCGATCAGATCGACCCCTCGATCACCGGCCGCGTTCCCGTCTTTGTGGGCGATGATGACCGCTACTTCCCGCAAGCTCCCTTCCAGGGCATGCCGCAGGAGGGCTACACGGCGCTCTTTGAGCACATGCTCGACCACGACCTGATCGACGTGTTCTGCGACGTAGACGCCCGCGATCTCTTTGAGATCGACGAGACCACCGTCAAGATCGACGGCAAGGTCTATGGTGGCGAGATCGTCTACACCGGTCCGCTCGATGAGCTGTTCAACCTCGACTTGGGTGCGTTGCCGTACCGCACGCTCGATATGAAGTTCGAGACGCTCGATATGGACCAGTTCCAGCCCGTGGGCACTGTCAACTACACCACGAGCGAGGACTACACGCGCATCACCGAGTTCAAGAACATGACCGGTCAGGTCCTGCCCGGCAAGACCACCATCATGAAGGAGTACTCCAAGGCCTATACGCCCGGCTCGGGCGAGACGCCGTACTACGCCATTCTTGAGCCCGAGAACCGTGAGCTCTATGAGCGCTATCTTGAGCGCGTCCAGAACCTGACGAACTTCCACCCGGTGGGTCGTCTGGCCGAGTATCGTTACTACGATATGGACGCCGTGACCAATTCTGCCCTCGATCTTTCGGATGAGATTATCGCCTGCCATGCATAAAGTCATAACATTCGGTATTCCCTCGTATAACGCCGCCAAGGACATGGAC
Source organism: uncultured Collinsella sp. (assembly GCA_900542965.1). Classification (GTDB taxonomy): domain Bacteria; phylum Actinomycetota; class Coriobacteriia; order Coriobacteriales; family Coriobacteriaceae; genus Collinsella. The sequence goes on along the minus strand of UQPY01000015.1, from coordinate 20,754 downwards.
CATTGCATCACCTCCATCTTGGAGGGGAGCAATTACGCTACCGATATCGAGATTATCGTGGTGGACGACGGCTCCAAGGACGAGACGGCCGATAAGGCCGATGAGTGGGAGGCACGTTATCCTGGAATCATCCGCGCGGTGCACCAGGAGAATGGCGGTCACGGTATTGCCGTCCTTTCGGGTCTGCGCGAGGCGCAGGGCACCTACTACAAGGTTGTCGACTCGGACGACTGGCTTGACGGCGCTGCCCTTTCGACCATGCTGTCGATTCTGCGTGGCTTTGAGGAGCGCGACCAGCGCGTCGACCTGTTTATCTCGAACTACGTGTACGAGAAGGTTTACGAGGGCACGCATACCGCTATTGGCTACAAATTTGCCCTGCCGCGCAAAAAGATCTTTTCCTGGGATCAGATCGGTCATTTCCGCCTGGACCAGAACCTTCTCATGCACAGCCTGTGCTATCGCACGGATGTGCTGCGCGAGTCCAACCTTCCCATGCCGCCGCACACGTTCTATGTGGACAACATCTACGCCTACGTGCCGCTGCCGCGTTGCAAGACCATGTACTACGCCGACATCGACCTCTACCGCTACTTTATCGGTCGCGAGGGCCAGAGCGTCAACGAGGCAACGATGGTCAAGCGTCTGGACCAGCAGTTCCGTGTTACGCGTATCATGATGGAGTCGTACCACTTGTACAGCGATGTTGGGTCGTCGCGCCTGCGTTCGTACATGATGGGCTACTTCACCATGATGATGGCGATCTGCTCGGTGCTTACCAAGCTTTCCGAGGAAGATTGCGCCGACGAGCGCCTAAAGACGCTGTGGAATGATTTGAAGGCCTACGACGAGCGCATGTATCGTCGTGCCCGCTACGGCGTGGTCGGGTTCTTCACCAATCTGCGCGGACGGGCCGGAGACAAAACCACACTCGGCCTATACCGTCTTGCCTCAAAGATCTTCAAATTCAACTAGCTGCTGAGTAATCGCTGCTGATAGGTTAACTGGGCCCCTTGGCCTTTAGTTTGCTACTGCGAACAGTCCTGCTCGCACGGAAAGCACATTAAGTGCTTTCCGGCTCGTGCGGAACTTGTATCAAACTAAAGGCCAAGGGGCCTCTGCTATAAGAATCGATTGTCAGGCTGCCTGAATTTGAAGATCTTAGACGCGCGGTACACAGGGGCCTGGGCTGAAGGGGATCTTGTTGAGTAGGTTGCCCGGTGGAGCTTGGTTATGTTTGTCGCGAGTTCCGCACGAGCCGAAGAGCACTTAATGTGCTCTTCGTGCGAGCCAGGACTGTAGAGCAGCAAACATAACCAAGTCCCACCGGGCAACCGGTCAGGTTAGGCTACTTCGCGGCGCCGGGGATGCCGTGGGAGGTTTTGGCGGTTTTGGCTCCGTTTACGATGGCAGTTTCCAGGGCCCTTACTGCGAGCATGCCCAGCAGGTCTAGGGTAACGGCGGCGCTTGCCTGGGCGCCCAGTTTGCCGCTGGCGAGGGTGTAGATGGTGTCGCCGTCGTTGGTGGTGTGTGTGGGGCGGATGGCGTGTGCGTAGGCGTCTGCGGCCATCTGGGAGACCTTGGTGGCTTGTGCCTTAGTGAGTTCCACGTTGGTGACGATGCAGCTGATGGTGGTGTTGGTGCGGTCGAGCGGCATCTGCATGGATCCGGCGGCGGCAAAGGCTGCGAGTTCCATGTCGACAATCTGGTCGCTATCGGCTGCGGCGCGCATACCGGCGACCCACTCGCCGGTGAAGGGGTCGACAACGTTGCCGCAGGCGTTGACCGAGACCACGGCGCCCACCTTGATGGGGCCGAGCGCCACGGCGGCAGCGCCAAGGCCGGCCTTCATGCAGGTAGCGGGGCCCATGAGCTTACCCACGGTAGCGCCCGTGCCGGCGCCCACGTTGCCCTGTTCGAGCCTGGTGGGGGTGTGGTCGAGTGCTTCGCGCACCGCGGCGATGCCGGCCTCAATGTCAGGGCGAACGGTGGGGTTACCAAAGGCGAGGTCGAAGATACAGCTGGAGCACACGATAGGCACCTGCGTGGGGCCGACGGGAAGGCCGATGCCGCGGCTCTCAAGCTCGCGAGCGACGCCGCTTGCAGCCTCGAGGCCAAAGGCCGATCCACCCGAAAGGCAGACAGCGTGGACCTTGTCGACGGTGTTCTCGGGTCGCAGCAGGTCGGTTTCGCGCGATGCCGGAGCACCGCCGCGAACGTCAATGCCGCCGGTGGCGCCCTCGGGTGCCACGATTACGGTGCAACCGGTGCCGGCCTCCTCGTCCGTATAGTTGCCATAGCAAAAGCCATCGACATCGCAGACGTCAATGGCCTCGAGCAGTGTATCCATGTTTAACTCCTATCGGTTTTCCGCCGCGCCTTGTGCCCGGTCGGGATCCGTACGGTACGCCAAAATTGTAGGCGCCGGGGGATACCCAGCGCCAGATGCAATTACGAGAGTTTTTGAATCGCGCGCGCGACGCGGGCGATGGGTAGGCCCACCACGTTATAGAAGTCGCCCGAAATATCGTGCACGAGCATGCGTCCTCCTGTGCCCTGAATGCCGTAGGCGCCGGCCTTGTCCATGGGCTCACCCGAGGCGACGTAGTGCTCGATCTGCTCGTCGGTGAGCTCGTAGAACGTTACGTCGGTCACATCGACAAAGGACAGGCTCTCGGCGGCATGCGGGGCAGCCGTATCGCCTGCTTTAACGATGCAGACGCCGGTTGCGACCTGGTGCGTGCGGCCCGAAAGCTCACGGAGCATGGTGCGCGCCTCGTCCTCGGTTGCCGGCTTGCCCAGAATCTTGCCGTCAAAGGTGACGATGGTGTCGGCCGCGACCGTCAGCTCATTGGGCTCGGCATGCTCGGTGGCAACGGCGGCGGCTTTTGCGCGTGCTAAGCGTTCAACGAGCGTAAGCGGGGCCTCGCCATCAAACGGCGTTTCGTCGATATCGGCAGGAATGATGCGAATGTCATAGCCCGCCTCGTGCATCAACTCGATGCGGCGCGGTGATTGCGAAGCCAAAATCATAGCTGAATGCCCTCGGCGACCTTCTCGACGGCCTTGTCGCCGGCGAGCGTGCGCAGCAGCTCAAGCGCAAAGGGGAGCGACTGGGCCATGCCGCTGGCGGTGATGATGTTGCCGTCTTGCGTAACCTTCTCGCCGGTATAGGTGCCTTCGGGGAAGCTTTTCTCAAAGCCAGGGAAGCACGTGGCGTGGCGCCCCTCGAGCAGATCGAGCTCGCCCAGGATAAACGGGGCGGCGCAGATGGCGGCGACGTGCTTGGTCGCGGCGAACTCGCAGACCACGTCGCAGACGCGCTGATCGGCGCGCAGGTTGGTGGCACCGGGTAGGCCGCCGGGTAGCACGACGCAGTCGTACTCGTCAAAGTCGATCTCATCAAAGAGCGCATCGCAGGTCACGGGGATCTGCAGCGAGCTTACGACCTCACGCGTGGGCATGATCGAGACGAGCGTGGCACGCACGCCGCCGCGACGCATGACATCGACCATGGTCAAGCATTCAATAGTTTCAAAGCCATCGGCGGCGAGAACGGCAACGCTGGGCATGAGGGTTCCTTTCATAGGCGGCATACGATTAGCCGTCTTATACCCCGAAGACCTCCGCTTGCCACGCTCGATTTCCCAATGATTTTTCTGAGCAATGATTAAGTGGCTAGTTGCGCCTAAGGTGGACGACGGTCTCGCAGTGGAAGGTTTGCGGGAATAGGTCAACTGGCGTGATCTTTACGGGGGAGAAGGTGCCTTCTTCGACAAAGCGTTTGAGATCGCGCGCCAGGGTGGCCGGGTCGCAGCTCACGTAGGCGACATCGCGGGCACTCGTGCTGGCGATGAGGTCGATGGCCTCGGGCGCCAGGCCCGCGCGTGGCGGATCGACCACCAGGACATCGGCGTCCTGGTCGGGGAACTCGCGCACGGCATCGCCGCCGATGACGTCGACGTTGTCGAGCTTGTTGATCTCCAGGTTGCGACGCAGGTCGCGCACGGCCGGACCGTAGGCCTCGACGGCGGCAACAAAGTCGCAGCGGCGGGCGAGCGGCAGGGTAAAGGTTCCGGCGCCGCAGTACAGGTCCACGGCAAGCTCGTCTTCTTGTGGGTCGAGCGCCTCCATGACGAGCTCGATCAAAATCTCGGCACCCTTGGTGTTGACCTGGAAAAAAGACGGGGCAGACAAGCGCATCTGACCCTCGGCGATATTCTCGGTCCATGAGCCCTCTCCGGCGAGCATTTCGACCTTGGAGACACGGCGGGCCTTCTTTTCGCCCTTGCTCATCACGCGCACGATGCTCGTGGGATGAGCGGCGTCCGCCAGCACGCGGGAGACCTGCGAGCGCGGAAAAGAGCCTGTGGGCGTCCAGAGTGCGACCTCGAGTGCCTTGGTGCGGCGCGATGCGCGAATGCCCACGCGTTCGAGCCCCAAGTCATGGCTGCCGCTTAGATAGTTGAGTGCGCCGACGACCGATTTGAGCGCCTTCGGGAAGCGCTTATCGAACAGCGGGCACGAATCGACGGTCACGATTTTGCTGGGGTCGACACCGTGCATGCCAAGGCGAACGCGACCGTTGACGACGGTCGGTTCGAGTTCGATTTTATTGCGGTAGCCCCAGTCGTCCTTGGTGTGGCGGATGGGCTGTATCAGCTCATCGACCTGCTCAGGAGCGAACTTGCCGATGCGCTCGAGCGTGGAGCGCAGGTTTTGCTCCTTGGCGGCGAGCTGTGCCGTGCGTGAGAGATTGCCCCACGAGCAGCCGCCGCAAATGCCCACGAAGGGGCAGGGAGGCTGAATGCGATCGGGGCTTGGCTCCAGAATCTCGGTGGTGCGGGCGCGCATGAACGACTTGCCGTTCTGTACGACCTCGGCCTCGACGGTGTCGCCTGCCACGGCGCCCTGCACAAAGACGGCCTTGCCGTTGTCGGCATGCGCCAGCCCGTCGGCGCCGTACGTCATCGATTCTATGGTGAGCTTCATATCCCTGCCTGTCATTCGCGTTGTTGTCCGCACCATGGTAGCAGGGAAAAGCGCCCCGCATCCGAGGCTTTCCTCAAATGCGGGGCGCTTCTACAAACGCCTATTTGGTCTTGCCGGTAATGAGCGTTTTAAGGCCTAGACCGATTAGGCCCAGACCCATGCGCACACGACCGGGGCGATGACGCTCGATGGCCTTGGTCGTGCCAGCGGGCTTCTTGCGATGGGCACTCGTCTCGGGCGCGGGCTTAGCTGCCTGCGGCTCGGGCTGAGGCGCAGGTGCAGGCTCGGGCTCAATGACGGTCGCCTGGACCTCTTGGACCTTGGGTGCTACCGGCTGCGGCTCGGGCTCGGGGGCAGGTTTCGCCTCAATGACGGGCTCGGGCGCGGCCTCGGCGTTGCGATAGGCGCGCTCCAGCAGGGCTTCCTGCGAGTTGAAGGGTTTCTCACCCTCTGCACGCTTCACGGGAACCCAGGTGCCGTCGCTCGTCAGGCTGCGGGCCTTCACGTTGTCCCGCAGCTGCATGCCCATGTACTCGTGTACCAGGGCGCGGCAGGTGGGGTCGAGCACGGGGAAGGCGATCTCCACGCGGTGCTCGGTGTTGCGTGTCATCATGTCTGCCGAGCTCAGGTAAATCATGTCCGAGTCCACGCCAAAAGCGTAAACACGGGCGTGCTCCAAAAAGCGTCCGACGATGGAGCGGACATGCACGTTCTCGGTCTTGCCCGGAACACCGGGCTTGAGGCACGAGATGCCGCGGATGATCATGTCTACGCGCACGCCGGCACACGATGCCTCGGCGATCTTGTCGATGACCTCGCGGTCGGTGAGCGAGTTGAGTTTAAAGAACACGCGGGCGGGCTCGCCAGCGAGAGCGCGCTGAATCTCGCGATCCAGACCGCGCATGATGAGCGGCTTGAGGCCTACGGGCGCCACACCCAGGAAGCGGTAATCGCCGCGCAGATTGCCCAGCGACAGGTTGCGGAAGAACAGGTTGGCGTCCTCGCCGATGCCGGGGTGGGCGGTCATGAGCATAAAGTCGCTGTAGAGTTTGGCCGTCTTCTCGTTAAAGTTGCCGGTGCCCAGCAGCGTCAGGCGCGTTAGCGCCATGCCCTCGCGATAGGTGAGCTGGCAGATCTTGGAGTGGCACTTAAAGCCCTCGGAGCCGTAGATGACGGTGCAGCCGGCCTCTTCCAAGCGCTCGGCCCACTCGATGTTGTTCTGCTCGTCAAAGCGCGCGCGGAGCTCCATGAGCACCGTGACCTCTTTGCCGTTCTCAGCGGCATCAATCAACGACTCGCACAGACGGCTCTGCTTGGCCACGCGGTAGAGCGTGATGCGCAACGAGATGCACTCGGGGTCATAGGCGGCCTCGTGCACCAGGTCCAAGAACGGGTTCATGGCCTCATAGGGATAAAAGAGCAGCTTGTCGTGCTGCAGCACCTGCTCGCGGATGGAGCGGGTCATGTCGATGGTGGGATTGGGCTGCGGCCTAAACGGCGTAAAGAGCAGCTCGTTGCGCAGGTGCTCGGGAATCTTGCCCTCAATGCCAAAGACGTAGCCCAGGTCGAGCGGGATATCGCAGGTAAAGACAGAGCGGCGCGAAAGCTCGAGCGCCTTGCGGATGGTCTTGAGCGTTGCCTTCTCGAGCGACCCCGAGACCGCGAGCACTACCGGCTGCAGACGCAGGCGCTTCTTGAGGATGCGCTTCATGTGCTGGCGGTAGTCCTCTTCCTCTTCGACGCCCTCGCCGTCCGGATCGATGTCGGCGTTGCGGGTGACGCGGATCAGCGCACGATCCAGCGGCTTATAGGAGCCAAAGCAGCTGTCCAGGCAGGCGAGGATGACGTCCTCGAGCAAGATGTAGGAGTAGGTGCCGGTGGGCGAGGGGATCTCGACCACGCGGTTCATCGAGGCGGGAATCTCGATAAGGCCCAGCAGGCTCTCCTCGTCGGTGGCGCCGTCCAGACCACAGGCCAGATAGAGCGCGCCATTGCGCAGGTTGGGAAAGGGGTGGCGCGGATCGATGACCAGCGGCGAGATGACCGGCGACACGTAGGCCTGGAAGTAGCGGGTTACAAAGGTGCGCTCCTCGGGCGTAAGCGAATCGATGCGGGCGCGGTGAACGCCCAAGGTGTCGAGCTTGCCCTCGATGCTCTTAAAGATGGACTCCCAACGGGTAAGGAGCCCGGGCATTTCGGCCATGACAGCATCGACCTGTTCGGAGGCGGTCATATTGCTCTTGTTGTCGACAGGTTGTTTTTTGAGCTCTGCCAGATCGGACAGGCCGCCCACGCGCACCATGAGAAACTCGTCGAGGTTGGACTCGAAAATCGACACGAACTTTAGACGCTCGAACAGCGGAACGGTCTCATCGAAGGCTTCGTCAAGCACGCGGTTGTCAAAGCGCAGCCAGCTAAGCTCTCGGTTTTGCGTGTACGAGAAGTCGCGCGGCGGTTTGCGCAGCTTTGCGGCGGCTTGCTTCTTTTCGATTTTGCTCGGCATATGCATCTGTCCGTTCAGTCCCCACAGAGGACGGTAGCCTAACACTTTTCACTATTGTCTCAATTTAGTCGACCGCTGGCACGGACGTATCGCGTGAACGGTATCTTTACCTACTTCTTACGCTGCCAAGGCATGCAACTAACTGCCCAACTCGTTTAGAAACAATCTATATCCATACTCAACTGGTGAGGATGTATGAATAAGAATGATTGCGAGCTGAATATAATCGAATCCAAATTGAATCATGGACAAACGACATATATATGCAGAAAACCGTTTTAGCTATGCAATTCCTAAACATGAAAATATTTGTGCAATCTAGCTTAATTCCTTAGAAAAAAGAACATTTACCTTTGAAAACCTGCTTTAGAGAACCGAAGTGCATCATGGGGGAATCATATGCGATATACCGTTCATCGCACTTTGCTGACCGTTCGGGGGCGAGGTGGAATTGCAGGTGGTTTTTGGATATAACTAGAGCTGTCAGCAAGCAGCGTCCCATACGGAGGGGCGCTGATACATTCGGCCAGTAAGGCCCGAAAGAAAGGTAGGAGGCCATGACGAAAGGTCTGCACGTGCCTTCCGAGATCGGCAAGCTCAGGAAGGTCTGCCTGCACCGTCCCGGCGACGAGCTCCTCAACCTGCCGCCCGACGAGCTCGAGCGACTCCTGTTCGACGACGTCCCGTTCCTGGAGGTCGCGCAGCAGGAGCACGACACCTTCGCCCAGATCCTGAGGGACCAGGGCGTGGAGGTCCTCTATCTCGAGAACCTCGTCGCCGAGGTGTTCGACCAGGTCCCCGGCGCCCGCGCCGAGTTCACCGACCAGTACATCGCCGAGGCAGGCATCCGCGGCCAGCACATGCCGCAGATCGTCCGCGAGAAGCTGGACTCCATCGAGGACAACCTCGAGTTCGTCAAGAAGACCATGGCCGGCATGACCAAGGCCGAGATCGACATGCCCCTTACGGCGTCCACGACCCTCGACTCCCTGGTCAACTCCGAGTCCGAGTCCGACCTGATCATCGACCCGATGCCCAACCTCTACTTCACCCGCGACCCGTTCGCGGTCGTCGGCGAGGGCGTCAACCTCAACCGCATGTACTCGGTCACCCGCAACCGCGAGACCCTGTACGGCAAGTACGTCTTCAAGTACCACCCCGACTACAAGGACGTCTCGCTGTACTTCCGCCGCGACTGCCAGTTCCACACCGAGGGCGGCGACGTGCTGAACATCAACGAGAAGACCCTCGCCGTCGGCATCTCCCAGCGCACCCAGGCCGCCGCGATCGACGTCATGGCCCAGAACATCTTCTGGAACTCCGACTCCAAGGTCGAGCGCATCCTGGCCTTCGACATCCCGGTCTCGCGCGCCTTCATGCACCTCGACACGGTCTTCACCCAGATCGACGTCGATAAGTTCACGATCCACCCCGCCATCATGGGCACCCTGCGCGTCTACGAGCTGACCGCCGGCAAGAACCCGGGCGACGTGAACATCCGCCTGATCGAGGACACCCTCGAGCACGTCCTGGAGGACGCCACCGGCGTCGACCAGGTCAAGCTGATCCCCTGCGGCGGCGGCGACCCGATCGCGGCCTCCCGCGAGCAGTGGAACGACGGCTCCAACACCCTGTGCGTCGAGCCCGGCAAGATCTGCGTCTACGCCCGCAACACCGTCACCAACGACGTGCTGTACAAGGAGGGCCTGGACCTTCTCGTCGTGCCCTCCGCCGAGCTCTCCCGCGGCCGCGGCGGCCCGCGCTGCATGAGCATGCCCTTCTGGCGCGAGGACCTCTAGGGTCTTCAAGGACCCGTACAGGTCTTGATACATACATCTAGCTGCCATTAGATGTCTCCCATTGGGGCGGTGCGGGTTTTCGCACCGCCCCAATCTTGTATGAGGAACGTCAACACGATTGGATGACTGCTTTTGTAAGGAGCTTGGCCATGGACATCAAGACGATTGGCGTTGAGGAATGGCTCAACGTTTGGGAGAAGAGCGCCACGTGGGACATCGCCCAGTCGACGATCTCGTCGCTCACCATGGGCGAGCTGCGCGCGCTCGATGAGCAGGACGGCGCCACGTTCTACGAGCGCCTGGACCGCGAGAAGATGAACTACGGCTGGATCGAGGGCTCGCCGGAGTTTAAGGCCGAGGTTGCCAAGCTGTATCGTCGCGAGGTCAATCCCGATCACATTCTGCAGACCAATGGCTGCACGGGCGCTAACCTCAACGCCATCATGGCTGTGGTCGAGCCCGGCGACCACGTTATCGCCGAGTGGCCCACCTACGCGCCACTCTACGAGATTCCGCGCACGCTGGGCGCCGAGGTCGATTATTGGAAGCTACGCGAGGAACTCGGCTGGAAGCCCGATATCGGGGAACTCAAGCGCTTGGTGCGCCCCAACACCAAGCTCATCTGCATCAACAACGCATCGAACCCCATCGGTGCGGTGCTTGATGCCGATATGCTCGGCCAGATTGCCGAGATCGCCCGTTCGGTGGGCGCCTACGTGCTGTGTGACGAGGTGTATCTGCCGCTCGAGAACACTGAGTCCTTTATGTCGATGGTCGACGTGTACGAGAGGGCCATTGTCACCAACTCGTTGTCGAAGACCTATTCGACGCCTGCGGCCCGCGTGGGCTGGGTCGTGGGCGACGAAGAGGTGTCCAACCGCATCCGTACCTATCGCGATTACACCATGATCTGCGGCGGCGTGTTCAACGATGCCCTGGCGACCTATGTGCTTGAACACAAGGATAAGATTCTCGAGCGCAATCGCAAGATCGTGTTTGGCAACCGCGATATCGCGCAGGCTTGGATCGATACGCAGCATCGCGTTTCCTGGACGGCCCCGCAGGGCGTGTCCACCTCGTTTATCCAGCTGGATATTCCCGAGGATGACGAGGAGTTCTGCAGGCGCCCGCTGTCCGAGAGGGGAGTGCTGCTGGTCCCCGGTAGCCGTTTTGAGCTTCCCTGCGGCGCACGCCTGGGCTACTGCGCGAGCGAGGACGTTCTGCGCGAGGGCCTGAGGCTTTTGGGCGAGGCACTGGCGGAGTTTGATCGCTAGGATTCCGATGATCTTCGAGGGCCTTATCAAAATTGGCCGAAGATAATCGAAAACGGACCCGTTTCCCTAGGGGAAGCGGGTCCGTTTTTCTATACCGAGAAGTCAAGTTGTTACAAATGGGGCCGTAAAGCGAGTCGGTATCCGCTGGGCCTTATACTGAGCTTCCGGTGAACGGTATCAAGCGTCTGGTAAACGGTAATTTGTTTACCAGAAATGAATAGGACAAACTTTTTTCTGAATAAAAATGAAAATGGTTGAGACGCAGTATGAACCGCTAATTCTATTCATAGCTTTATTGGAAATATGCAATATGAGGGTGGTTTAACAAAGTTTAGTTCCAATTGATTTTTGGATTGAAAACGCGTTTAAGCACGTAAATACACTTTATTAAATCAAAGTGTGCCATGCGTGAAGTATATGTGTATGCCGTTCACCCCTCATATAAAACCGTTCGGGGGCGAGGTGGAAGTATGAACTGATTTTGGATATAAATATGTCGTCAGCAATAACGCCTCACACGGAGGGGCGCTAACGAATCGGCCCTGACAGGGGCCCGAAAGAAAGGTAGGAGGCCATGACGAAAGGTCTGCACGTGCCTTCCGAGATCGGCAAGCTCAGGAAGGTCTGCCTGCACCGTCCCGGCGACGAGCTCCTCAACCTGCCGCCCGACGAGCTCGAGCGACTCCTGTTCGACGACGTCCCGTTCCTGGAGGTCGCGCAGCAGGAGCACGACACCTTCGCCCAGATCCTGAGGGACCAGGGCGTGGAGGTCCTCTATCTCGAGAACCTCGTCGCCGAGGTGTTCGACCAGGTCCCCGGCGCCCGCGCCGAGTTCACCGACCAGTACATCGCCGAGGCAGGCATCCGCGGCCAGCACATGCCGCAGATCGTCCGCGAGAAGCTGGACTCCATCGAGGACAACCTCGAGTTCGTCAAGAAGACCATGGCCGGCATGACCAAGGCCGAGATCGACATGCCCCTTACGGCGTCCACGACCCTCGACTCCCTGGTCAACTCCGAGTCCGAGTCCGACCTGATCATCGACCCGATGCCCAACCTCTACTTCACCCGCGACCCGTTCGCGGTCGTCGGCGAGGGCGTCAACCTCAACCGCATGTACTCGGTCACCCGCAACCGCGAGACCCTGTACGGCAAGTACGTCTTCAAGTACCACCCCGACTACAAGGACGTCTCGCTGTACTTCCGCCGCGACTGCCAGTTCCACACCGAGGGCGGCGACGTGCTGAACATCAACGAGAAGACCCTCGCCGTCGGCATCTCCCAGCGCACCCAGGCCGCCGCGATCGACGTCATGGCCCAGAACATCTTCTGGAACTCCGACTCCAAGGTCGAGCGCATCCTGGCCTTCGACATCCCGGTCTCGCGCGCCTTCATGCACCTCGACACGGTCTTCACCCAGATCGACGTCGATAAGTTCACGATCCACCCCGCCATCATGGGCACCCTGCGCGTCTACGAGCTGACCGCCGGCAAGAACCCGGGCGACGTGAACATCCGCCTGATCGAGGACACCCTCGAGCACGTCCTGGAGGACGCCACCGGCGTCGACCAGGTCAAGCTGATCCCCTGCGGCGGCGGCGACCCGATCGCGGCCTCCCGCGAGCAGTGGAACGACGGCTCCAACACCCTGTGCGTCGAGCCCGGCAAGATCTGCGTCTACGCCCGCAACACCGTCACCAACGACGTGCTGTACAAGGAGGGCCTGGACCTTCTCGTCGTGCCCTCCGCCGAGCTCTCCCGCGGCCGCGGCGGCCCGCGCTGCATGAGCATGCCCTTCTGGCGCGAGGACCTCTAAGTCTTTCCGTTTCCGGTGCGGTCCCCCTACAACCGCACCGGCTTCGCCCGTTAAACGGGCAACACTAATACTTACGTAATTCATTTCTTCGAAAGGAATCGAACCATGGGTGTTAACCTCTCCGGCCGTAGCTTCCTCAAGCTTCTCGACCTCACCACCGAGGAGATCGAGTACCTGCTCAAGCTATCCAAGAACTTCAAGGATATGAAGCGCGCTGGCGTTCCGCACCGCTATCTCGAGGGCAAGAACATCGTTCTGCTCTTCCAGAAGACCTCCACTCGTACCCGCTGCGCCTTCGAGGTCGGCGGCATGGATCTGGGCATGGGCGTCACCTACCTCGATCCCGGTTCGTCGCAGATGGGCAAGAAGGAGTCCATCGAGGACACCGCCCGCGTTCTCGGCCGCATGTATGACGGCATCGAGTTCCGTGGCTTTGCCCAGGACGACGTCGAGGAGCTCGCTGCTAAGTCCGGCGTGCCTGTCTGGAACGGCCTGACCACCGAGTGGCATCCCACCCAGATGCTCGCCGACATCCTGACCGTCCAGGAGAACTTCAACTACGACATCAAGGGCAAGACTCTCGTCTTCATGGGCGACTGCAAGAACAACGTTGCTCGCTCCCTCATGGTCGTCTGCTCCAAGCTCGGTATGAACTTTGTGGCCTGCGGCCCCGAGGAGTGCATGCCCGCTGACGACGTCATCGAGGCCTGCAAGCCCATCGCCGAGGCCAACGGCTGCACCATCAAGCTGACCACCGACGTCAAGGACGGCGTCACCGGTGCCGACGTTATCTACACCGACGTGTGGGTCTCCATGGGCGAGCCCGACGAGGTCTGGGCCGAGCGCATCGCTCAGCTTACCCCGTATCGTGTTACCTCCGAGGTCATGGCTATGGCCAACCCGGGTGCCATCTTCCTGCACTGCCTGCCCAGCTTCCACGACACCAACACCACGATTGGCGCCGAGAAGTGCGAGCAGTTCGGCATCACCGAGCAGGAGGTCACCGACGAGGTCTTCGAGAGCCCCGCTTCCAAGGTCTTCGACGAGGCCGAGAACCGCATGCACACCATCAAGGCTGTCATGTACGCCACGCTCAAGTAAGAGCATCTAGCATCTCGCTCGGGGTGTCTTGCTGCACACCCCGAGCGGCTTTGTCTGGTAAATATCTCGCGTCGGGCGGTGGGCACGGCACGGAAGATCCGCTTAGCGCGAGAAAGTTAAATGATTTATGAAGGGGGGATGAGAACCATGACTGAGACCGCTAAGAAAAAGCGCGGTATGCCTTCATCGTTCACCATTCTTCTAGCTCTGCTGGCAATTGTTGCAGTGATTACCGTTATCGTCTCCGGCACGTCCGGCGGCGCGGTTACTGCAGCCCGCCTGAGCGATTTCTGCACCGCCCCGATCCTGGGCTTCGCTGACGCTCTGCCCGTCTGCCTCTTCGTTATGATCCTGGGCGGCTTCCTCGGTATGATGACCGAGACCGGCGCTCTGGACAACGGCATCGCCGTTCTGGTGCAGAAGCTTAAGGGCAACGAGATCATGCTCGTTCCTGTCCTTATGCTCATCTTCTCCCTCGGTGGTACCACCTATGGTATGTGCGAGGAGACCGTTCCCTTCTACGCCCTGCTCGCCGCTACCATGATGGCCGCTGGCTTCGACCCCATGGTCGGCGCCGCTACCGTCCTGCTCGGCGCTGGCTGCGGCTGCCTGGGCTCCACGGTTAACCCGTTCGCCGTCGGCGCTGCCGTCGACGCTCTGACCGGCGTTGGCATTGAGGTCAACCAGTCCATCATCATCGGCCTCGGTGCCGTCCTGTGGATTGTCACTACCGCTATGTCCATCGTTTTCGTGATGAACTATGCCAAGAAGGTCAAGGCTGACAAGGGTTCCACCATCCTGTCGATGCAGGAGCTCAAGGACGCCGAAGAGGCTCACGGCAAGGCTGCTTCCGAGGTCCACAAGGAGGTCAAGCTCACCGGTCGTCAGAAGGGTGTTCTGATCGCCTTCGCCTTCACCTTCGTCGTCATGATCGTCGGCTTCATTCCGCTAGCCGATCTCAACGAGGGCGTTGCCAACTTCTTCGACGCTGGCGCTGTCTACGACGCCGATGGTAACGCCGTCGTCCAGGGCTGGTCTGCCCTGATCACCGGCCTGCCCATTGGCCAGTGGTACTTCGACGAGGCTTCCACCTGGTTCTTCCTCATGGCCGTCCTGATCGGTATCATCGGTGGCCTGTCCGAGAAGCAGATCGTCAACACCTTCATCACCGGCGCTGCCGACATGATGTCCGTTGTTCTCGTTATCGCCCTCGCCCGTGGTATCTCCGTCCTCATGGCTAACACCGGCCTCGACGTCTTCGTCCTCGACGCTGCCGCCAATGCCCTGGCTGGCCTGTCCGGCGTGATCTTCGCTCCCATGAGCTTCCTGGTCTACTTCGGCCTGTCCTTCCTGATCCCCTCGACCTCCGGTATGGCCACCGTCTCCATGCCCATCATGGGACCGCTGGCTGTTAAGCTTGGCTTCTCGCCCGAGGTCATGGTCATGATCTTCTCCGCCGCCATCGGTGTCGTGAACCTGTTCACCCCGACCTCCGGCGCCATCATGGGCGGTCTCGCCCTGGCCAAGATCGAGTGGACGACCTGGCTCAAGTTTGCCCTTAAGCTCATCGTCGCTCTCTCCGTCGTCTGTGCCGTCATCCTGACCGTCGCCTGCGTGCTGCTCTAAGTACCCAACGGGTACCCCACGGAAACCTTGACGATCCTGTAGAGGATCACCTGGTCATCGTCTGTCCGGTGGGGTAAACCCACCGGTAGACTCCTACCTTTAGCCCCCTCCCGTTCCGTGCGCGGGAGGGGGCGCTCTTATGTTGCGCGGTTCTACGAACCGCGCAACCAGTCGACGCTGCGCGCCGTCCAGAACGACAATTTGTCATTCAAAAGGCAAGGCATGACCAAAAGGTCTATGCCTCGCCTTTTTCATGCCAACTTGTACGTTCTGGACGGCGCTCGCTGTCCGTCCTCTGCCTGCGGCGCTTTCCATTGTTGGTGCAGAGGGCGCTTTGCCTACTCTGGCGGGCTTTCGCTGGCTTATGCTCAACCTGCGACGTTTCCATTATTGATACAAAGGCCAGGTTTGTTTGAACCAAAAAGGGGAAGTTGCGGTGGAATAGTTCCCGTTTGGCCGTCTTGAGGGGTTAAACGGGAACTATTCCACCGCAACTTATCGATGGCGTGTTTGGTTGGTGCCAGTTGATTGCTTGGGCGTTGGGGAGGGTCTGCTCCGTTATAATCGCCTAGAACATTAATTGGAAACGGGACGGGAGCCATACATGCGCCAGGGTTTCGACAACGCGAAGTATATCGAGCTGCAGGCTGCTCACATTAAGGAGCGCATCTCACAGTTTGGTGGCAAGCTCTATTTGGAGTTTGGCGGCAAGCTGTTCGATGACTATCATGCGAGCCGCGTGCTGCCGGGTTTTGAACCGGACAGCAAGTTCCGCATGCTCAAGAGCATCGCCGACGATGTCGAGGTTATCATCGCGATCAACGCGAACCACATCGAGAAAAACAAGGCTCGCGGTGACCTTGGCATTACCTATGACGAGGATGTGCTGCGCCTGGTTGACTTGTTCCGCGGCAACGGCTTTGCCGTCGCGGCTGTGGTCATCACCCAGTACGCCGGCCAGCCTGCTGCCGATGTGTTCCGCAACCGCCTGAACGCGCTTGGCATTCCTGCCAAGCTGCACTATCCCATCGAGGGCTACCCGCACGATGTCGATCTGATCGTGTCCGATGATGGCTACGGCAAGAACGAGTTTGTCGAGACCACGCGTCCGCTCGTTGTCGTGACGGCACCCGGCCCCGGCTCGGGCAAGCTCGCCACTTGCCTCTCGCAGCTGTATCACGAGCATAAGCACGGTACCGCCGCCGGCTATGCCAAGTTCGAGACCTTCCCGGTCTGGAATCTTCCTCTGACGCATCCGGTCAATATTGCCTACGAGGCCGCCACGGCTGACCTCGAC
The DNA here is from genome assembly GCA_900542965.1 of uncultured Collinsella sp. GTDB lineage: Bacteria > Actinomycetota > Coriobacteriia > Coriobacteriales > Coriobacteriaceae > Collinsella. The sequence goes on along the minus strand of UQPY01000015.1, from coordinate 4,346 downwards.
GACGCCAATATCATCGATTCGTTCCACCTTGAGGCCTACAACAAGACCACGGTCAACTACAACCGCGACGTCGAGGCCTTCCCGGTGGTCCGTGCTCTGATGGAAAAGATTCTGGGCAAGAGCCCCTACCAGAGTCCTACGGACATGGGCGTCAATATGGTCGGCTTTGCCATCACCGATGACGATGCCTGCCGCGACGCTTCCAAGATGGAGATCGTCCGCCGCTACTTTACCGCGGTCGAAAATGTGCGCCGTACCGGCGTGGGCGATGAGCAAGTCGACCGTCTCAAGATTATTATGAAGAAAGCCGGCATCGATAAGAACTACTCACCGGCGCGCTCGGCGGCCCTCACCAGGGAGCAGCTGACGGGTGGTCCCGTGGGTGCCATGGTCATGCCCGATGGCTCCGTGGTGACCGGTAAGACCTCCACGCGCCTGGGTGCCGCAAGTTCGCTCATTATGAACGCCCTCAAGCATGTCTCGGGCGTCGACCTTGAGCTCGAGGTCATTAGCGATGAGGCGATCGAGCCCATCAGCAAGCTCAAGACGCATTTTCTGGGAAGCAAAAACCCGCGCCTCCACACCGACGAGACACTTATGGCGCTGTCGATCACCTCGGCCACGAGTGAGACGGCCGCTCGCGTCCTTTCGGGCCTGGAGCAGCTGCGCGGTTGCGATGCCTTCTTTAGCGTGATTATCTCGCCGACGGACGAGACGGTACTGCGCAAACTTGGTATCAACGTGTGCTGTGAGCCCAAGTTTGAGCGCCGCGGTTTCTTCCATCGCTAAGTTTGAAGCACCGCGGTAATTGCATTGCATTTTGGCCGTATCGGGTTAGCGCCCGGTACGGCTTTTTGATCAATAAAGCGCCTATTTCGGCGAAAAATAGCTGTTTACCTGCCTAGAGACAATTTGAGCGGTATACAATAACCGTAACTGTTTCATCCTTAGCGGGATGCCGCATGATGGATATTACCTGCCATCGTGAGGTGTGTCGGTCGCGCACGGCGCGTTAGATGCTCGTGCTCGGTTTGAGGAGGCTGCTATGGCGGGCAAGGGTCGTGCGAGTGTCAACGATATGAAGCGTGTCGAGGTGCTGGTGTTGATGGAGATCGACCAGCAAACCAAAGACAATGGCGGGCCGTATGGTTTCTCGCGCAAAACGCTTGCCGAGCGCGTGGGGGTTTCGCCGTATCGTGCCCGCGCCGCAATCGATCGCTTGGATTCCGAAGGCATGATTGATGTCGTCTCGCGTTATAGCGAAGACGGCGGTCAGCTTGCAAATGGCATTTGCCTCACCGAACGTGGCGAGTGGTATCTTGAGGGCGTCCGTACCGGCATGCTCGTTCAAGAAATGCTTGAGGACGAGGCTACTGATCGATAGCAGCATGTAACCCTTGCCATAGCGACGTCGCCTGGGAAACCGGGCGGCGTTTTGTTTCAAGATTGAGAAATGCAATCGCACGCGAGAAAAATTGCGAACGGTCCGCGGCGCGAGTATTACAATGAAGACCCGTAAGATGTGTATGGACAACTTCTACGGGAAGCGCAGGTAACTCAATATGACCAAGCATGTGTTCGTAACCGGTGGCGTGGTTTCGTCCCTGGGCAAGGGTATTACCGCGGCCTCGCTGGGCCGTCTGCTCAAGTCGCGTGGCTACAAAGTAACGATGCAGAAGGCCGACCCGTATCTGAACGTCGACCCCGGTACCATGAGCCCGTTCCAGCATGGTGAGGTCTTTGTTACCGAGGATGGTTACGAGTCTGACCTGGACCTGGGTCATTACGAGCGCTTTATTGATGAGAACCTGACCCGCGATTCCAACTTTACGACCGGTGCCATCTACAAAAGCCTAATCGCCCGTGAGCGTCGCGGCGACTTTTTGGGCGGTACCGTGCAGGTGATTCCCCACGTCACCAACGCCATCAAGGACAAGTTCCGCCGCATCGAGGAGCAGACCGGCTCCGATGTGGTCATCACCGAGCTGGGCGGCACGATCGGCGACATCGAGTCCCAACCGTTTGTCGAGGCCATCCGCCAGTACCGCAAGGAGGCCGGCCCCGAGAACGTCTGCTACATCCACGTGTCGCTCGTTCCCTATATCGCCGCCGCCCATGAGGTCAAGACCAAGCCCACGCAGCATTCCGTCAAGGAGCTCCGCAGCTTTGGCATCCAGCCCGATATCATCGTGCTGCGCTCCGACCACCATATCGATGACGCTATCCGCGGAAAGATCGCAAGCTTCTGCGACGTCGACACCGATTGTGTCTTTACCAACGAGGACTGCGCGAGCATTTACGATGTTCCGCAGCTGCTTGCCGAGCAGGACTTTGACCTGCGCATTTGCGAGCGCCTGGGTCTGGACCCGCGTGAGCGCGACATGAGCGAGTGGAACGAGTTCCTGCGCAAACAGAATCACGCCAACCATCACGCCGACAAGGTGAAGATCGCCGTCGTGGGTAAGTACACGCAGCTGCCCGATGCGTACCTGTCGGTTATCGAGGCCCTGCACCATGCGGGCGTCTTCTACGATCGCCATGTGGACGTCCAGCTGGTCGACGGCGAGAGCCTCGACGAGCAGAATGTCTCCGAGGTTCTGGGCGACGCCTCGGGCATCCTGGTCCCCGGCGGCTTTGGCAAGCGCGCCCTGGAGGGCAAGATCCTCGCGGCCGAGTTTGCCCGTGAGCACAAGATTCCGTATCTGGGCATTTGCCTGGGTATGCAGGTGGCCGTGTGCGAATTTGCGCGCAACGTCGTCGGCCTTGCCGGCGCCAGTTCCTCCGAGTTCGATCCGGATGGCCCGTATAGTGTCATCGATCTGATGAGCTCGCAGGAGGACGTGACCGAGAAGGGCGGCACCATGCGCCTGGGCGCCTATCCGTGCAAGCTCGCCGCCGATACCCTCGCTCGCGAGGCATATGGTGAGGAACTCGTCTACGAGCGTCACCGTCACCGCTTTGAGTTCAACAACGCTTTCCGTGACCAGCTCGAGGACGCCGGCTTGGTTATCTCGGGTCTGTCGCCCGACGAGCGCCTGGTCGAGATGGTCGAGCTGCCGCGCGACGTGCATCCGTGGTATGTGGCAACCCAGGCTCACCCCGAGTTCAAGAGCCGCCCGACCAACCCGCAGCCGCTGTTCCGAGAGTTCGTGCGTGCCTCGATCGGTCAGCACGAGGGTGTCGATCGCCTGCAGGTGACGCCCATGAACCTCGCTACGGACTAAGGGTGCCGGCGAACAAAGAACATACCGAAGCTACTCCCTCGTCGCTCGCCGTGGCGGCGGGGGAGTATCTCGATTACCTCGCGGTCGAGCGGGGTTTGGCGCGCAACACGATTGCGGCCTATCGTCGTGACCTGACGACGTACTGCGCCTATCTGGAGCGGGCGGGTATTGTGTCTTTTGAAGAGGTGACTCGTCAGGTCGTGGAGGGCTTTGTCGCCGACCGTCGCGATGGGGGCTATTCGGATGCCTCGGTGGAGCGTGCGCTTGCGGCCGTGAAGGGCCTGCATGCCTTTTTGGTGCGCGATGGGGCTGTGGCCCAAAATCCAACGGCGGCGTTGCGCCTGCCTAAAAAGGCTGAGCGTTTGCCGGAGTATCTATCGGTGGAGGATGTCTCGGCGCTGCTCGATCAAGACTTTCCCGAGGGCGAGATGGGACTGCGCGACCATGCCATCTTGGAAGTGCTCTACGGATGCGGTTTGCGTGTGAGTGAGCTGGTTGGGCTCGATGTGGGCGATATCCATATTGACGATGGTTTTGTACTCGTTCGCGGTAAGGGCTCAAAGGAACGCCTGTCCCCACTGGTGGGAAGCGCGGCGCGAGCTCTGACGCTCTATGTAACTGAGGGACGTTCTCGCTTGGCGGCCCATGCCCGCGGAACCGAGACCTCGGCGGTTTTTTTAAATAAGAACGGACGTCGCCTGTCGCGCCAGGCCGTGCATGCGATATGCGAGCGGTATGGGCGTCAGGTGGGGCTGGTGGGGCTCCATCCCCATACCTTGCGCCACTCCTTTGCCACCCACATGCTCGCGGGCGGTGCCGACCTGCGTGTGCTGCAGGAGATTTTGGGCCATGCCGATATTTCGACCACGCAGGTCTACACGCATGTCGACCGAACGCAACTGACCGAGGTCTATCTGGCGGCGCATCCGCTAGCACATCGCTAGCACCTCGCTGACCTGCATATTTATAAATATTAAATGGGACGGGCCCCAGATTGCCGAGACGCACTTTTGCGCGCATGGGCAATCTGGGGCCAGTCCCATTTTTCGCCAGACACCGACGCGGTGGTGGGCCGTGTGTACCGTGGGTGCTGTCTCTTATACACATCTCCGAGCCCACGAG
>UQPY01000014.1 GCA_900542965.1 uncultured Collinsella sp. | reverse complement strand
TCTACACTCGACTAGTCGTCGGCAGCGTCAGATGTGTATAAGAGACAGGCCCTCTGCTCAACCCCAGAGCACGCCCGCGCCGTCGCACTTTGCGACGCCCGAGCCGACGGCTGTCGAGCCGCAGCAGGACGGCGATCCCGTCGACCGCGTAACCGAAGATCTCAACCTTCCGGACGTCTCCGACGTCGAGTCGGGAGACGATGCCGACACCGTCTCCCCCGGCGACACCGCCGAGATCGATGTCGCCGCCGTGGAGGCAAAGCTCAAAGATCCCGGCTCGACCATGAGCTTCGAGCCGCTGACCGACGAGCGCATCGAGACCGACTCGACCTACGACGCCGGCGCCACCACGCAGCTTATGTGGGGCGCCCGCTCCGACGTCGGGTGCGTACGCCCACACAATGAGGACTCCTATCTGGTGCAGTCGCCGCTCTTTTGCGTGTGCGACGGCATGGGAGGACACGCCGCCGGCGAGGTGGCATCCTCCATCGCCGTCGAGACCATCGCCAAGACGGCGCCGCAGTCCGCCGACGCCGCGCGCCTGGCCGCAGCCGTCGAGGCCGCCAACGCCGCCGTGATCGAGGCCGCCCTCAACGGCCTGGGCAAACCCGGCATGGGATGCACAGCCACCTGCGCCTACATCGAAAACGACACGCTCGCCATCGCCCACGTGGGCGACTCGCGCGCCTACCTGCTCCACGAGGGTACGCTCATCCGCGTGACCCGCGACCACTCCTACGTGGAGGAGCTCGTGGATGCCGGCGAGATTACGGCCGACGAGGCCCGCGTCCACCCCAACCGCTCGGTCATCACCCGCGCGCTGGGCTCGGATCCCGCCATGTATGCCGACCACTTTACCCTGCACATCGAGGAAGGCGACCGCCTAATTCTGTGCTCCGACGGTCTTTCGAGCATGATTCCCGATAGCGATATCGAGAACATCGCTACGCAGTCCTCGAGCGCACAGATCTGTGTCGACAACTTGGTGGACGCGGCGCTCGCCGCCGGCGGCCACGACAATGTGACCGTGGTGGTCGTCGACCTGGTCGACGACGGCGTCATGCGCGAGGCTAAACGCGTACGACGCCGCAATGTCACCATCGCCACCGTCTTGGCCCTTGTCTTTGTGCTGGTAGCAGGCATCTGGGCATACACGGGCGTCACCGGCTCCTATTACTTGGGAACCTACCACGGCAATGTCGCCGTCTGGCGCGGTCTGCCCGGCAAGACGCTCGGGGTCGAGCTCCACTGGCTCGAGAGCGAAACCAGCATCAAGCTGTCCGACCTGCCCGAAGACACGCAAAACCGCCTGAAGGCAGGCATTCCGCAAACGAGTGTCGACGATGCGCAGGACACCATTTCCAAGTACCGCCATCAGATTGACGAGGAGCAGACCCGTCAGGTGATTGACGCGCAAACGATTCGCGACAACACCAATCAGGAATCCACCTCCGAGTCAGATTCCGAGAAAACCGCCGAACAGTCAGCCGAGGCCGAAGCCTCCGATAAGAATTAGAAAGGGAGTGCCGCTTATGAGTCGCCGCAACACCGAACTGCTCTTGCTCATCGCCTCGGCGTTCCCCGTCATCCTGCTCTATGCGATGTACGTGCTCACCGCGGGTGCCACGATTTCCTTTGAGACGCTCGCCGTGCCGATCGGCCTGTTCGCCGCCTTCGCCGCGGCGCATATCGCCGTGCGTATCCTGGCGCCCGGCGCCGACCCCGCCATCCTGCCCATCGTCTTTGTGCTCTCGGGCATCGGCATCACATTCGTAACGCGCCTGGCCCCCGACCTCGCCATCTCGCAGCTCATCATCTTGTTTGTCTCGGTGGCGCTCATGGTGGGAACGCTCGCACTGGTCAAGAACCTCGACGTGGTCATGCGCTACAAGTACACCTTTGGCATTATCGGCATCATCCTGCTGATGCTGCCGATCTTTATCGGCACCACGATCTCGGGCTCCAAGCTGTGGATTCGCATCGCGGGCTTCACCATCCAGCCCGGCGAGTTCGCCAAAGTCTTCATCGTCCTGTTCCTGGCAGGCTATCTGGCCGAGAACCGCGAGCTGCTCTCCATCTCCAACCGCAAGATCTTGGGCCTCAAGATTCCGCGCTTCCGCCTGCTGCTGCCGCTGTTTGCCGTGTGGGGCGTGTGCCTGCTCATCGTTGTCTTCGAACGCGACCTGGGCTCGGCCGTCCTGTTCTACACCATCTTTTTGCTGATGCTCTATGTTGCCACGGGACGCTTTTCGTACGTCATCATCGGCCTTGCGCTGCTGGCCGTTGGAGCCGTGGGCGCCTACAAGTTCCTGTCGCACGTGCAAGTGCGCTTTCAGGTCTGGGTCGATCCGTTTAAGGATGCCCAGGGCCAGGGCTACCAGATCGTACAGTCACTTTACTCGCTGGCTGACGGCGGTCTGGTTGGCGTCGGACTCGGCAACGGCATGGCAAACAACATCCCCGTCGTCGAGTCCGACTTTATCTTCTCGGCCATCGGCGAGGAAATGGGGCTTTTGGGCGGCGGCGCCGTGCTCATCCTGTTTATGCTTTTTGCCGTGCGTGGCCTCACCACAGCCGCCCGCGCCAAGTCCGACCTTGCCGCCTTTAGCGCAACCGGCCTTACGGCGGCCATCAGTTTCCAGGCATTCTTAATCGTTGGCGGCGTAACCCGCCTGATCCCGCTGACCGGCGTCACCCTGCCCTTTATGAGCCAGGGCGGTTCCTCGCTGCTGGCGAGCTTTATCATCGTCGCACTGCTGCTGCGCGCCGGCGACGAGGCAACCGGACGCGAAGCCGAGCTCACCGGCACCGGCACCATGGCCGCCATCACCGATGACCAGGTCGCATCCGCCTCTGCCCCGACCGGTACGCGTTTTGCCAACGTGCCTTCCTACAGCCACGGCAACCACTCCGCGGGTTCTCGCATGCGTCGTCGCCTGCTCGACACGCCTGAGTCTGGCGTGCTCGGCCGCGTGGCGCTTGCCAACCGTCTGACTCGTGCCGTGCTTGCCTTCACGGCGCTGTTCGCCATCCTTATCGGCAACCTCACCTATGTCCAGGTCATCAAGGCGAAGGACTATCAGGACATGCCGACCAACAACCACACCATCGCCCGCTCCAAGTACATCCAGCGTGGCTCCATCATCACGTCCGACGGCGTGACACTAGCTGAGTCGCTGCAACAGGAGGACGGCACCTACGCCCGTTCCTACCCCAACGGCAACATGGCCGCGCACGTGGTGGGCTACGTGAGCCAGCAATACGGCACCGCCGGCATCGAGAGCGTCATGAACGATACGCTCACCGGCTCCAAGGATTACTCCAGCTGGAACAACGCCATTGCGTCGCTCGCGGGGCAGACCCAGCCGGGCAATACCGCCAAGCTCACTATCGACTCGCGCATCCAGACGGCTGCCGAGCAGGCGCTCAAAGGCTTTAAGGGCGCTGTGGTGGTCATGGATCCGCGCACCGGTGCGGTCCTTGCGTGCGCGAGCTCGCCCACCTATGACAACACCAACATCGATGCCCTAATGCAGTCGGGCGGTGGCGAGGACGGCTCCATGTACGACCGCGCCATGGACGCGCTCTACACCCCGGGCTCGACCTTTAAGGTCGTCACACTCTCCGCGGCGCTCGAAACCGGCACCGCCAGCCTTACCAGCACGTACCAGGCGCCCGGCTCCATGGACATCGGCAACGCGCCGGTCACCAACTATGCCAACGAGAGCTACGGCACCATCAGCCTGCAGCAGGCCTTTGCCGTGTCGTCCAACGTCGTCTTTGGCCAGGTGGCAAACGAGGTCGGTGCCAGCTCGCTCGTCCAGTTTGCCAACGCCTTTGGCTACGGTCAAAAGCTCGGTCAGGATCTGACCTCCGCGGCCTCCATCATGGCCGACCCGTCGCTCATGACCGAGTGGGAGACCGCCTGGGCCGGCGCCGGCCAGCCTGTCGGCATGGACCACACGCCCGGCCCGCAGACCACCGTCATGCAAAACGCCGTGATTGCCGCCGCCATCGCTAACAGCGGCGTGGTCATGGACCCGTACTTTGTAGCCCAGGTACTCGCCCCGGACGGAACCGTGGTCAAGACCACGCAGTCCCGCTCGCTTGGTCAGGCCGTCAGCTCCGCCACGGCCGACCAGGTCAAGCAGGCCATGCTTGCCGTCGTCCAGTCCGGCACCGGCACCGATGCCCAAATCCCCGGCGTCAAGGTCGCCGGCAAGACCGGCTCGGCCGAGATTGGCGGCACCAACGTCAACTCGATGTTCGTTGGCTTTGCACCTTACGATTCACCCACAGTCGCCATCTCGGTGGCCCTGGAGGATTACGACAAACACGACGTCAAGGCGGCCAAGATCGCCGGCATCGTCCTGACCGCGGCGCTTGCTGCACAGGGAGCGTGATGCCCATGATCGAATCGGACACCCGAGGCGCGCCGCGGCCGAAGAGTTAGCGGCAACGCGCCACACGGCCCCAGCGGCCACATCGTAGGTACTACACACATCGTTGAGCGAATAGTTATGTTAGGAGCAGGAATGGAACAGAGGGTCCTCGGGGGAAGATACCTCCTCAAGGATAAGGTGGGAACAGGCGGCATGGCGACCGTCTACCGTGCACAGGACCAGGTCCTCGACCGCACGGTAGCCGTCAAGATCATGCTGCCGCAGTATGCTGGCGACGCAACCTTCGCCGCACGCTTTAAGCAGGAGGCCCAGGCAGCAGCCGGTCTCTCCTCACCCTATATCGTGGGCGTCTACGATTGGGGCAAGGACGGCGACACCTATTACATCGTCATGGAGTACCTGCGCGGCACCGACCTTAAGAGCGGCATCAAGAGCCACGGCGCCCTCGACCCCAAGAAGGTCGCCCAGATCGGCTCGCAGATCAGCTCCGCGCTTTCGGTCGCCCACAAGCACGAGATCATCCACCGCGACATTAAGCCGCAGAACATCATGGTGCTGCCCGACGGCAACATCAAGGTGATGGACTTTGGCATCGCGCGCGCCAAGAACAGCCACCTCACGCAAGACAACAACGTGCTGGGAACCGCCCACTACGTCAGCCCCGAGCAGACCCGTGGTCAGGACCTCGGCCCCACCTCGGATATCTACTCGCTGGGCGTCGTGATGTACGAGTGCGCCACCGGCCGCGTCCCCTTTGACGGTGACGACGCTATCTCGGTCGCACTCAAGCAGGTCAACGAGCTGCCTATTCCGCCGAGCCAGATCAACTCCGGTGTCGACGCCGACCTTGAGCGCATCATCCTCAAGTGCATGGAGAAGGACCCGGCAAACCGCTTCCAGACCGCCGACGAGCTGCGTCAGGTGCTCAACAGCTACCTGTCGGGCCGTGCCGTCAACGTCTCGGAGCCCACGCGCATCATCGGTGCCCCCGGTGAGCTGGGCGCCACCAAGACTCGCGAGCTTTCCGATCAGACGCGCGCCATGGTGCGTCCCGTCTCGGGCGTGAGCGGCCAGAATACCGCCCGTAGCTCGGTTTCGGGCTCCACCGGCTCCTACGAGGTCGAAAAGCCCAAATCCAACAAGAACAAGATCATCGCCGCCGTGGTGGCAGCCGTTGCCGTCATCGGCATCGTGGTGGCCTTTGCCACAGGACTCTTTGGCGGCGAGCAGGTCACCGTGCCCGATGTGCTGGGCAAGGACCAGCAGACTGCCGTCGAGCTGATCAAGGAAGCCGGCCTCGAGGTCGACACCATCGACCAAAGCTACAACGACGATGTCGACGAGGGCAAGGTCGCCGAGCAGACGCCCAACGGCAACACCAAGAAGGCCAAGGGCACCAAGGTGAACCTGGTAATCTCCAAGGGCCCCAAGCCCTCCGAGAAGGTTGAGGTTCCCCGGCTTGTCGGCCTGACCAAGGACCAGGCAGAAGCCGCGCTGGCAAGCGTTGGCCTGAAGGGCAACGCCTCCGAGGAGGCCAACGAGGCCGATGAGGGCCAGGTCTTTGAGCAGGGCACCGAAGCCGGTAAGGAAGTCGAGAAAGGCACGACCATCTCGTACAAGGTCTCGGGCGGCCCGGATACCACGTCCGTCCCCGACCTGACCGACATGACCGAGGCCCAGGCGCGCAACGCCCTCGATATGGCAGGCTTTGGCGTCGACGTGAGCTACCAGGAGAACGACTCGGTTACCGAGGGCACCGTGATCAGCTGGAACCCCAGCGGCAAGCAGAAGCCCGGTGCCACGATCACCGTCGTCATCGCCAAGAAGTCCGGCAAGGCCAGCGTCCCGGGCAACCTGTACGGCAAGAGCATCTCCGCCGCCGTCACCGCGCTCAACAACGCCGGGTTCTACAACATCGCATTCTGCGATCAGAACGGCAACCCCGTGAGCGGCAACGAGAATGCCACCGTTACGGGCGTCTCCCCCACCGGCAAGCAGTCTACCGACAGCACGATCACGCTGACGGTTTCCATCTCCGGTTCCGGCGACGACTCCGAGTCTAGCAACTAACGTCGATCGCTTGTTGCTCCGAGCGGCTTAGACCGCAAACACATTCGCTCAGAAGCGCCCGCATGCTCCCCCAGCAAGCGGGCGCTTTTCTTTTGATGTGGGATTGCCGCCCATGGATGAACGCGGCTTTAGACCAGAAGAGCCCGGCACCGTGGTGGTACCGGGCTCGGCAAATCTCTGGTGCCCCCGGGCGGATTCGAACCGTCGACACCCGCTTTAGGAGAGCGGTGCTCTATCCCCTGAGCTACGGAGGCATGTTGTACTAGTGTAGCAGATTTACTGCATCGCCATACGTCGCATGACTAGACTTCGAAGTTGCGGTGGAATAGTTCCTGTCTGAAGCATCTAAAGCCGTATTTAGGAACTATTTCACCGCAACTTGTGAAGAGCTAGTTGCCTTTGTGGAAGAGGTTTTTGATGACGGAGGGGATGCTCTTGGCGCCCTTGGTCGTTACGTCGATAAAGTCGGGCGAACGCACGAGTCTATCCTCGTCCACGTACTTGCGCACAGCGCGCAGTGTCTCTTTGTCGTCGCGCGTCGAAAACGTAAAGTGACCGTTGTCCTTGGTGAAGATGGCAAAACGCGTAATCTTCTTGGTGCCGCGCAAGACCTCGGCGGCAATATAGTCGACCTCGTCCCACGGGATTTGAATATAATCCTCGGGATTGCGCTCGTTATAGTACTCAAACGCCTTATTGCCCACCATCACGTTACCGTGGCTGGTAAGCCCCATCAGGCAGGTTGCCGGCGTTGCCAGATCGACCGTGCTGTTCTGAGATTGCGCCATACGCGCCTCGCCCTCCAATAAAAACAATCGGACCGCATCCAGTGTACCCACCGGGTGCGGTCCGTTTCAATGGCTCAAAAGCCCTTGCCTAGCAATTCTCGGTCTTAAGCCGAAGCGTGCTTACATGAAGCCGCAGAAGCGACCGATGATGCCGACGGCGAAGAGAGCCAGGATGATGACGATCGGGCTGACCTTCTTCTTGAGGAGCTTGCAGACCAGCAGGGTCAGGCACACGGCGGCAAGGCCGGGGATGAGCTGATCGAGGTTGGCCTGAAGCGTGGTGACCTTCATCTGATCAAGGGCGGTAGCACCGACGGAGTTGTACATCGTCAGCGCTTCCTTGATACCCTCGGAACCGGAGGGCAGGCTAGCCCAGTCGATAAAGGCGCCAGCAGACTGCTTGACCGTGGAGACGATCGGGGTGAAGGAAATGGACACCCAGCGCTCGACCAGGGCGCCGATGATGAACATACCCAGGATGGAAGCGCCCTCGGTGACCTTGCCCATCAGACCACCGGAGAGGTCCTTGGCGATGGAGGAGCCGACCTTGTAGCCAAACTCCTGCGTGTACCACAGGAAAGCGTAACGGATGATGTTCCACGCGAAGAAGAACAGCAGCGGACCGACGATGCTGCCGGACATGGCCAGGGAAGCGCCCAGAGCGCCCAGAATCGGGCGAAGGGTGAACCAGAAGACGGGGTCACCGACGCCGGCGAGCGGGCCCATCATACCGACCTTGACGCCCTGGATGGCGACATCATCGATCGGAGCACCGTTGGCGCGCTCCTCCTCGAGGGCGAGGGTAACGCCAATGACGGGGGCGGAAACATAGGGGTGGGTGTTATAGAACTCCAGGTGGCGCTTAAGAGCGGCAATCTGGTCATCCTTGCTGGTGTAGAGCTTCTTGATCGCAGGGATCATTGCGAAGCACCAGCCGCCGTTCTGCATGCGCTCGTAGTTCCACGAGCCCTGAAGGAACTGATGACGGAAGCAAACCTTCTTGCGGTCAGCCTTGGTGAGCTGAATCTTGTTCTCTGCCATATGTATCACTCCCCTCCTACTCGTAATCGTTCAGAATGTCGCCGAGCGGGTCGCCGGAGCCACCGCCCATGCCGCCACCCTGCTTGGCCAGATCCTTAAGGCCAAGGTAGATGAGGGCAAGGGAGATGCCGATGAGACCAAGGGCTATCAGCGTGAGCTGAGGGATGGCAGCAAGGACAAAGCCGAGGACGAAGAACGGCCAGGTCTCCTTGGTGGCCATCATGTTGATGACCATGGCGTAACCGACGGAAGCGACCATGCCGCCGCCGACAGCCATGCCGCCGGACAGCCAGTCGGGCATAGCGTTAAGCGCGTTGGTAACGGCCTCGGCCGGGATGACGCACAGAAGCACTGCCGGGATGGCGATACGAAGGCCCTGCATGAGGATGGCAGCATACTGCCAGCGCTCGATGCCGGAGAAGTCGCCCTTCTCGGCGCAACCGTCCATGGCGTGAGCGATAGCGGTAGCAATGGTACGGCAGATCATGGTCAGGAACAGACCAGCGACCGACAGTGGGACGGCGACGGCGATAGCGGTGGTAACGGCCTTGGCCGAATCGGTGGCGCCACCGTTGAGGGCGAGCACCATGATGATCGAAGAAGCGACCGAGGCCAGAGCGGCGTCAGGCGCGACAGCGGCGCCGACGTTAGCCCAGCCAAGGGCCATCATCTGGAGCGAACCGCCCAGGAGGATGCCCTCCTGAAGGTGACCGGTTACGAGACCGATAAGCGTGCATGCCACGAGCGGCTGATGGAACTGGAACTCATCCAGAACGCCTTCCATACCGGCAAGCAACGCGACAATCGCAACAAGCAGAATAGTGATTGCAGACATGTATCGGACCCTCCTTTACTATGCTTGAGCGGCCAGTTCGGCCTTAGCTTTCTTCAACATGGCGTCGAGATCCTCGGAGGAATCCGAAGGAACCTTGCGGACCTCGAACTTGACGCCCTTGGCCTTGAGGGCCTCGAGAGTCTTAACGTCATCATCGCCCATAGCGACGGCGTTGGTGACGACGACCTTGCCCTTGGAGTGAGCCATGGAACCGATGTTGACTTCCTTGATGTCGACACCGGCCTCGATGGCCTTGAGCAGATCCTGCGGGTTCTCAAAGAGCAGCATGGCCTTGGTGTCACCAAAGCGCGTGTCCTTGACGACCTCGGCCATCTTCTTGATGGGCACGACGTTGGCATGGACTCCCGGAGGGGCAGCCTGCTCGATCATGGTCTTGCGGAGCTCGTCGTGAGCAACGCCGTCGGAAACCACGATGATGCGGTTGGGGTTGATCTGCTTGGTCCACGTGGTGGCCACCTGACCATGAAGCAGACGGGTGTCGATACGGACGTGGGCGATCTTGATGTGCCCATCGCCGATGACCGTTCCCGGAGGGATGGCGCCTGCAGGAGCAGCGGCGGCCGCAGCCGGCTTCTTCTCCTCGGGCTCCAGAGACTCGGGCTTGACACGCACGCCAGCCTTAGCCTCAGTCACGAGATGTTTTGCGATCGCATGTGCAGTGTTCTTTGCGTCAAAGCGCTGCGAATATGCCTCGATGAGCATAGGCAGGTTGACACCGGTGACGATAGCCCAGGAATCGTGGCCCTCGATGAGCCCGCTGATCTGGTTGAACGGCGTGCCGCCCCACAGATCAACGAGGAAGAGCACCTGCTCCTGGTCCTCGAAGGAAGCGACTGCTTCCTCGACCTTGGCACGGAAGTCGTCGGGGCCCATGCTCGGCTCGAGCGAGACCACGGCAACAGACGGCTGATCGCCAAAGACCATCGAGCCCGTCTGCTTGATTCCAGCTGCCAAGTCCCCGTGGCTAGCAAGAACAATACTTACCATCACATAACCTCCTTTTTGTCTACGTATTTCCTACACGACATGAAAGGAGTATACCTGTTTGGATTGTGGAATTATAGCTAAATTCGCAAAAGGTTGGATTATTTGTTTAAACGTCTAAGTTTGTTACAAATTGATTACATTACTGTTTTTCGACTCATTACCTGATAAAGCGTCGCTTATCAAGCTATGTATTTTATAGATACAAGCAAGCTGTTCATTAATATCGATATTAAGCAAATGCGAATGTGCTCGTACTGTCACTATTTTGTTTAAACAGACATGGCTTGACTATTTGCACGACTTATGCTCAACAAAACCACTCAAAATAGTTGCGGTGGAATAGTTCTTGTTTAAGAGCCAGAAGGCTGAATTTAGGAACTATTTCACCGCAACTTATAGGGAATCCTAGGCGATGTGGAGGGGGTTGGCGGCGTCGACGGCGTCGGGGACGTCGGAAGGGCCGTCGGGGACAGCGTCTGCCGGGTCCTCGTCGGGGGTCTCGATCTGTTTGATCATGACCTCCTGGCCCTGCAGCAGGTATGTCTCGCCGCTACCGCAATGGGGACAGGTCTTGCCGTGCTCGACCGTCGCATAGTCGCGGCCACATGCCTCGCAATGCGTCACGGCCTCGACGGGCTCCACAACAAGCTCCGCGCCCTGCGCGATGGGCTTTTTATCTGCCGCCCAGCGCCAAGCGTCGAGCAGCAACTCGGGAACGACGCCCGAGACCTCGCCCAGCAGCAACGTCACGCTCGAAACGCGACGCACGCCATGAGCGCGCGCCACATTCTCGACATCGCGAATGATGTGATAGACGATTCCGAGCTCGTGCACTTTTTCCTCCGCCGTTCCCGTTATGACTACTTACTTGCGACCGAACTTAATCTTGATGGCGCGCTTTAGAGCGTACTTGCCGAGGCTTGGGAGCTTTTGCTCGTATTTGACCATCGTGGAGCACTCGGGGCGGTCGCGATCCAGATGGATGGCGTCGAACGCGCACTTGGTGGTGCACAGGCCGCAGCCGATGCACTTGTTGGGGTCGACGATCGAGGCACCGCAACCCAGGCAACGGGCGGTCTCGGCGCGCACCTGCTCTTCGGTAAAGGTCTCGACGTACTCGCTAAACGGCGCGGCCTTCTCGCGCTCGCGGTCCACGTGGGCAACCTCGCGGCTCGCGTTGTCGTAGCTCTCGAGCACAACGTCGTCGCGGTCGAGCGCGGTGTACTTACGCTGGTTGCGGCCAATGGTGAGCGTAGAGCCCGGCTGCACAAAGCGATGGATGGATACCGCGGCCTCGTGACCGGCGGCGATGGCATCGATGGCAAAGCTGGGGCCGGTGTAGACGTCACCGCCCACAAAGATGTCGGGCTCGGCGGTCTGATAGGTCTGGGGATCGGCAAGGGCGCCCTGGCCACGGCCGAGCTCGACCTTGGAGCCGGCCAACAGGTCGCCCCACACGATGGACTGACCGATGGACATGACCACGCGGTCGGCGTCCACGCGACGCAGGTCGTTCTCGTCGTACTCGGGCGCAAAACGGCCCTCGTCGTCGAAGACACGCGTGCAGCGCTTGAAGGTAATGCCGCGCACACGGCCGGCATCGTCCAGATGGACCTCCTTGGGGCCCCAACCGCAGCTGATGTGCGCGCCGTCCTCAATGGCCTCGCGACGCTCCTCCTCGCTGGCGGGCATCTGGGCCTCGCTCTCCAAGCAGAACATCTCAACGTGCGCCGATCCCAGACGGCAGGCGTTGCGGGCGACATCGATCGCCACGTTACCGCCGCCCACCACGATGGTACGGCCGGGCAGCGCATCGATCTTGCCGCTGTTGACCTCACGCAAAAAGTCGACGGCCACGGCCACGTCCTCGGCACCCTCGCCCGGAATGCCGGCAAGGCGGCCGCCCTGGCAGCCAATGGCAACGTAGAAGGCCTTAAAGCCCTGCGCGCGCAGCTCGTCGAGCGTCACGTCGCGACCGACTTCCACGCCATAGCGGAACTCGGCACCCATCAGGCGAATGACCTCGACCTCGGCCTCGATAACATCCTTCTGCAGCTTAAAGCTGGGAATGCCGTAGGTAAGCATGCCGCCCGGGTGCTCGTTCTTCTCGAACACGACGGGCCTGTAGCCCTTCTCGGCCAGATAAAAGGCGCAGGACAGACCGGCCGGACCGGCGCCGATGATGGCGATCTTCTGGTCGAAGCCGCCGGCACGCGTTGGGGTCACCACAGGTGGGACATAGCGGGTCGCGGCATCCAGATCGCGCTGGGCGATGAACTTCTTGACCTCGTCGATGGCCACGGCGGCGTCCACACGGCCGCGGGTGCAGGCATCCTCACAGCGGCGGTTGCACACACGGCCGCAGATAGCGGGCAGCGGGTTCTCGCGCTTAATGAGTGCTAGGGCCTCGTCATAGCGACCCTGCGCCGCGAGCTTCAAATAGCCCTGAACGGCAACGTGCGCGGGGCAGGCCGTCTTGCAGGGAGCGGTGCCGGACTCGTGCGTCTCGATGCGGTTGTCGTTGCGGTAGTTGGGCGACCACTTGGTGTGGTCCCACTTGGTGGCATCGGGCAGCTCCTGGCGCGGATACTCGGGCACCTGTCCACCGGCCTTTTTGCTACAGAGCTTCTGGCCCAGTTTGGCGGCGCCGGCCGGACACACCTCAACGCAGCGACCGCAGGCCACGCACTTGTCCTTCTCGACCTTGGCGACATAGGCCGAGCGTGACAGGTTGGGCGTGTTGAACAGCTGAGAGGTGCGCAGGGCATAACACACGTTGACGTTGCAGTTGCAGATAGCGAAGATCTTGTTCTCGCCGTCGATATTGGTGATCTGGTGCACAAAGCCGTTGTCCTCGGCCTGGCGCAGGATGTCGTAGACCTCGTCGCGCGTCACGTAATGGCCGCGGTCGGTCTCAACCACATAGTCGGCCATATCGCCCACGGCAATGCACCAGTCGGCGGGGTCGTCGGCGCAGCCCTCACCCATCACGCGACGGCTCGCGCGGCAGCTGCAGGTGCTGGCGGCATATTTGCCATCGTATTTGTCGAGCCAGTGCTCGATATGCTCGATCGGCACCGAGGTGCTCGCGGCGTCGATGGCCTTCTCGACCGGAATGACGTGCATGCCGATGCCGGCGCCACCGGGCGGCACCATCGGCGTAGCCTTGGACAGCGGCCCCTTGGACGCCTGCTCAAAGAACTTGGCATAGACCGGGTGCTCGTCGAGCTGGCTCACGCGCATGTTGAGGAACTCGGCAGAGCCCGGCACCAGCATGGGCAGCACCCACTGCTTGGCGCGCTCGGGGTTTTCCCAGTTGTACTCGAGCAGACCCGTGTAGCTCATGTCGTCGAGCATCTTCTCGATATCGGCCTCGGGCATGCCGGTGAGCTTGGCCATCTCGGGCAGCGTATAGGGACGGCGCATCTTCATCTTGCAGAGCACTTCGGCCTGCTCGTCAGTCGCGGCCTCGGCAAACGACCAGTACTCGTAGCCCAGCAGCTCATCGCGATGCAGTAGACGGTTGGTGCAGTGCTCGCACAACTTGACGATTGCCTCGCGCGGATGCTCCGGCAGCGGCGGCACGAACTCCGCGCCGATATCGGGCTCGGTATAGCTAATCCCCGGTCCGTTGAGAATCATGGTTGTCCCTTCTCTTGCCACAGCCCGGCGAGACCGCGGCACCCCTCTTTTTTGCAGGCCGGGCATGCCCCCATGCCGTTCACCCGCTATTAGTTGACATTGTGTCAAAAACAGTATTGACGAACCGTCAACAATATTCAAGACTGTTAGGTGAACGGTCAGGCAAAAGAGGATGAAAGGCGGCAAAAACATGGGCAACAACACAGCAGATACCTCTGTGGCCGACGCCGTCCCCACGACCGACAGCGCGGCAAAGCGCTTGACGGGCGACGAACGCCGTCGCGAAATCCTCGCCGCCGTGCGCACCGTGAGTTCCGAGCTGGGCGTGTCGCATCTATCTGTCTCGGCCGTGACCAAGCGAGCCGGCTGTACGCGCTCATTGTTCTACCACTACTTTGCCGATATGGACGCCGCCGTCACCGCTGTTATGGACGAGGCGATCGACGGTTTTATCTCCGAGCTCGAGCAGTGGAACGCCGGCCGCACCGTCGGTGATATCGAGGGCGCGCTCGACACCGTCGCCCCGCTCTTTAAGCGCCTGGTCGCCAGCGGCCACGAGCTGCCGAGTACGCTCACTTCAAGCAGCGGCGCGCTCTACGGCGGCTTTTTACACAACGTGGTCCAACGCGTGGCACAGTATATCTGCGACACCACCGTGGTGGATTTTGTCGCCCATCATGAGCTACGCATCGACCATGTCTACGAGACGTTCTACACCCTCATCATGGGGTTGTTGATGTATATCCGCACGCACCCCGATGTGCCCGACGAGACAGTCAAGGAAATCATCGCCTCGACACTCCACATCGAGGGCTATACCGCCAAGTATCCGGAGCGCAAGCCCCAGGACTGACGACATTTGGCCAAACTGCCCGCGATCAGAAGAGGGGCCGCGGGCGTGTGAAAGGAGAGCAGCATGCTGTTCGATGTTTGGGGTAGCGATACCTTTATCCACTGGGCCGGCTGGGCCATGGTCTTTATTGGCCTGATCGTGCTCAACGAGGTCGGCCGCCGCACCAAGCTGGGCGCGGCCATCATCTTTGGCGTGGCTCCGCTGGCCATGACCATCTACTGCGTCGCCATCGCCGTCGGCGTTTCGCAGGGTGCCGAGTGGGCGCTCACCAACCCCACCCATGTGTACCAGAACAGCTGGTTCCACTACGCCAAGGTGTACGCGGCGCTGGCCGGTTGCTGGGGCTTCATTGCCATTAAGTACCAGTGGGGCAAGATCGGCAAGGCGCATTGGTTCCGCGCGTGGCCGTTTGTGATCGTCGCCATCAACATCATGATCGCCGTCGTGTCTGACTTTGAGAGCGCCTATCACTTCTTTGTCCTGGGCGAGTCCACCTGGGTCACCTCCGAGGGCGCCACGCAGCTGGCAGGCTGGAACAACGTGTTCAACGGTATCGCGGGCGTCATCAACATCTTCTGCATGACCGGTTGGTGGAGCGTCTACGCCTCCGAGGACAAGACCGACATGCTGTGGCCCGACATGACCTGGGTCTACATCATCGCCTACGATATCTGGAACTTCTGCTACACCTACAACTGCCTGCCCACCCACTCCTGGTTCTGCGGCTTTGCGCTGCTGCTGGCGCCCACCATCGCCGCCTTTATCTGGAACAAGGGCGGCTGGATTCAGAACCGCGCCTTTACGCTGGCCATTTGGTGCATGTTTGCCCAGGTGTTCCCGTACTTCCAGGAGGAGTCCATCTTTGTGACGCACTCCACGCTCGATCCCGGCGCCGCCACCGCGGTCTCGGTCGCCGCGCTGGTCGCCAACGTCGCCGCGATCATCTACGTCGCCTACCGTGCCAAGAAGCTCGGCCGCAACCCCTACAAGCAGGATGTCTTTGAGGGCACCAGCGATTGGGAGAAGGCCACCGCCCGCCGCGCGAAGGTTGATTACGCGCACGCCGAGTAACGCGCCTGACGCAAACATCGCTTGAGCACGAAGCAGCATAGCCGGCTCCGCGCAGCTCAACGCATTGCAGAGCCCCCGGAATGTGATTCGTTCGCGTTCCGGGGGCTTTTTGCTGCCGCGAGGATGCGGCTGAACAATGCACTCGGGTTAAATCGGATCTTATATTTCGTATGCGCTTTATATGGCTCCATTTTTGGGTACAGTGTTGAGCCGATATTGCATTGGGGGATATATGAGCGATGAGACGTATGGCCGCGAGGATGCGGCCCAGGATGCGGAAGCATGTGCCGAAGCCCTGGAGAGCCTTGACCGGATCGCGCTAGACGAGCTCTCGTTTAGCGATTCGGCCGTCGACGCGCAGGACGAGGTGCACGAAGACACTGAGGACGAAGGCAGCGACGCCAAAGACGCTCCTGACGAAGCCGAAGAGGACGAAAGCGAGGCCGGCAATCAGCCCGAATCCGACACGGGCGAGGAAACCGTCTTGCTCGACAGCTTGCCTGCCGAGGATTCGCTGACCCGCGAGCTTCCTGGCCTGGGTTCCGCACCAGCCGTGGACGAGACCATCGCCATGGGCGATATTCCCCTGCCGTCCGTTCCCTCGGCACGCGAGGCCGAGGTTCGCCATCGCAAGATGTCGCCCAAGCGCCGCAATCTGATGGTCGCCGGTGTCGTAGCCGTCGCGCTCGTCGCCGGCGGTGCAGGCTATGCTGCCTGGAACGGATATCAGCAAGAGCAGGCTGCCGCTGCCGCCGCCAATGCCCACACGATGATGTCAGTGCAGATTGGCGTGCATGCCGCGGGCCTCGACTGTTCCACCGGCTCCAAGATTCCCGTACAGGTGAGCGGTCAGGACGCTGATGGCTCCTCCGTGAGCGAAACACTCTATGTTGACGAGCACGGCCGCGGCATCAAACTGCTGCCCGGCGATTACACGCTCTCCATCGCCGCCTCCCCCATCGCGGCCGACGGCACCGTCTATACCGTCCCGACCACCAAGACGCAGGTCACCGTTAAGAGCGATGGACAGGATTTAAGTGCCCAGGCCGCCTTTAAGCTCAAGGTGCCTTCGGCCGACACGGTGACTGACGACCAGATCGATGCCGCCGCCAAGTATGCCGAGGAAGGCGGGGTGAACTCCGCCGCGGTCGCAAAGGTGCTCCAGCAGGCGGCAACCGCGCGCCGTGACGCCGCCGTCAACGCCGTGAGCTCCCGCGAGGCACAGGCGGCCCGCGACGCCGATGCTCGACATAAGGCAACGGACCTGTATCAGCTCGATATCCCCGTTGAGTGGTACGGCAAAGTCGCGACTTGGCAAAACGGCAGCACGCTGTGCATTTATCTGGACGGCGGCACCAACACACCGCTCGTGACGCTCGTCGCGGTGCGCGAGGGCGAGAGCTTTACGCCCGATGAGGGCGACGCGGTTTTGGGTGCCGCAAACCTCGGCAACGGCTACACCGTCTACGCCAGCGGCCCCGTCTATCCGTACGTGGTGCCCCAGACCATCAACGGACGGACGCAAGACCCCGTGTCGACCTACCCCATGGATACGGCGATTGAGCTTGTCGAGCTCACGACCGGCAACCGCTACACCTATAGCCAGATCAAGAACGTGCTGGTCGGCAAAGACGGCAAGGCCGACGCCGCCACCAAGCTCGAATGCGACTACCTCGCCCAGATTCTGATGCCGAGCATCAAAGCCCAAGACTAGCCGGGCGCATCATGGTGCTCCCCAACCGTGATAAAGGGGCCAGGAGGTCCTGGCCCCACAGATCCGTAGATGATTAGGCAAGGAGCCACTTCCATGCGGGCACAACGTGTACCGCACCGTGCTCGCATGGAATATCGGCCTGCTCATCCATGGTAACGATTGCCGACTCGCCAAGATCAAACTGGGCCATCGAGGCATCAAGCGCGGCAATTTCGCGCTCGCGCGTTTTCTCACTTGCCATATCCGCACTCACCTGAATCAGGCCATAAGCCCGCATGAGAAGCGCGTCCCCAGCCACAAAGTCCACCTCATGGCTTTTGCTCTTCTCTTTGATCAGCAGGCGGCAGACCGAGCCGGTCCTCACCGCGGGAGTCCTTCTTCTTAGCGCATTGAACACTGCGGTCTCGAGCCTCTGGCCCTGGTCCAATGCTGATGCGGGAGAGAATGCTCCAAACATCGCAGGGTCGACAGCGTAGACCTTAGACGCAGACCGCATGTTATTTGCCAGTGAACGCGTGAACTCCGGCACAGAAAATAACAGGTAGGCGTCCTCATAATACTCAAGTAAGTCGCTGAGCGAATTACGACTGACGGGTATCTGTCTGCTCTTGAACTCGTTGTACACTTTGTTCACTGACAGCTCTCGTCCCGAAGATGCCATACACCGCGTCAAGAACAGCGATGCCAGGCGAGGGTTCTTGACGTCGTAACGTTCAACGACGTCCATGGCGACCGTTCGCGAAGCATATTCCTGTAGCAGCTGAATCGCGTCTGCAGGCGTCTGCTCAAGTGTCGCGATGAATCCCCCTCGTTCAAGATACCCGATCAGATGATGTCGAAGCAGCGCTGCATCGCTCGGGGAAAAGGTCGCATCTGGCTCGGGAACGCTCCCCGTCTTATATCGAACGTATTCCGAAAAACTCAACGGAAAAAGCTCTCGCACAAGAGAACGACCCCTGAACTCGCTCTTAAGTTCTGAGGACAGCATCTTAGAAGAAGATCCCGTCACATAGACGGTCGCTTTCTCCGTATCGACTACACGCCGCAGAAACGCACCCCATTCGGGAATTTCCTGGATCTCGTCAAAGAAAATGTAAGCGCCCTCGGTTCGAGCAGCAGGATACAGCGCATAGAACGTGTCGAGCACGTCCGCCAGCAGCGATGACTCATACGGGCGCAAGCGCTCATCCTCAAAATTGAAGTAAAGCATCCGGTCAAGCTCAACGCCCCGGCTATGAAGCCGCCGCATCTCCTGATACAGGCGATACGTCTTTCCACAACGGCGGGCCCCCACAATCACATTTACGATGTTGTCGCGCTTTGGCTCCTGTGGGTTTCCTAGATCAAGGTCTCGCTCAAAGACCTGCGGAACCCCCTGCTGTTCAAAGTCCTTTATTTTCTGGGCGATCAAGTCGTTGAATGCCATGATTCTCCAATCTTGCTCTCTAGCTAATCAAAATTATAGCGATTCTTGATTAATTAGAGAGCAAGATTATGTCTGACTTGATTAACACTTAAGCAAGTTTTTCCACTAGTACTGCTCGAAGGATGCCGAGTGGCTGAGAGGACAACCAAGCTCGAATGCGACTCCCTGGACAGTCAATTTGGGACGGGGCTTTTTTGACTACCCTCCCCCTGTAGAAAAATCCCTAACGCAGTTGCGGTGAAATAGGGACTGTTTTTGCTGGTCAAACCGTAAAACAATCCCTATTTCACCGCAACTTATTGGTGGCCTTTTGGGTAGCACTCAGCGCCACGGGTCGGCTTCGAACATCGGCTCGCGCTCGGGGCGGCGATCGCTGTAGGGATCGTAGCCGTCATCGTCCTCGTTCTCGGCACGGATGTAGGGGTCGCGCGGCTTGGGCGCCGGTTTGGACGTGGGCTTGGGCGCCGGCGCACTTGTTTTGATCTCGTCTTTCATCTGCATATCTCCTTGCCATGTACTCATGCTCAACATCAACGATTGTCGCACGAAAAAGGGCGGCGGACCCAATTGGATCCGCCGCCCTTGGCATTTAGAGACGGCTGGTAGATTTTAAGGCATGTCCCAAAAATCTACTCGGCGTCGGGGACCTCGTAGGTAGCCGCCGGCGTGTTGTCGCACACGACGGTAAAGCCGCCGTCCTTGTCGACATCGACTGTCACCTGATCGCCCTCGCGCACTGTGCCGTCGATGATGGCCGCCGCGATGGCGTCCACGACCTCGCGCTGGACCAGGCGCTTGAGCGGACGGGCACCAAAGACCGGGTCCAAACCGCCCACGGCGAGCATCTGCTTGGCCGCCGGGGTGACGGCAAGCGTCATGCGCTCCTTGGCCAGACGCGCGCGGACGTCGGCAAGCTGGATGTCGACAATCTTCTCGATCTGCGCCATGCCGAGCGGATGGAACACCACGATATCGTCGATACGGTTGAGGAACTCGGGGCGGAAGGTCTGAGCCATGGCGGCGTCGACCTGATGGCGCATCTCCTCCTCGTCCTTACCGGACAGATCGGCGATGGCCTTGGAGCCCACGTTGGACGTCATGATGATAATCGTGTTCTTGAAGGACACCTGGCGACCCTGGCCATCGGTCAGACGGCCGTCGTCGAGCACCTGCAGCAGCACGTTGAAGATATCTGGATGGGCCTTCTCCATCTCGTCGAGCAAGATCACGGAGTACGGACGACGGCGCACGGCCTCAGTGAGCTGGCCGCCCTCGTCGTAACCCACGTATCCCGGGGGCGCACCGATCAGACGCTGGACGCTGAACTTCTCCATGTACTCGGACATGTCGATACGCACGAGCGCGCGCTCGTCGTCGAACAGGCACTCGGCAAGTGCCTTGGCGAGCTCGGTCTTGCCTACGCCGGTGGGGCCCAGGAAGAAGAAGCTGCCGATGGGCTTGTCCGGATCGGAGAGGCCCGCACGGCTGCGGCGCACAGCCGCGGCGACGGCGGAGACGGCCTCGTCCTGGCCGATGACGCGCTTATGCAGCTCACCCTCCAGGCCCTTCAGCTTGTCGAGCTCGCCCTGCATCATCTTGGACACGGGCACGCCGGTCCAGGCACTCACGACCTCGGCGATCTCATCGGAGGTCACCTGCTCGTTGAGACCCTCGCCGTCCTTCTGCTTTTGTGCCTCGAGCGCAGCCTCGGAATCCTGAATCTGCTGCTGCAGACCCGGAATCACGGAGTAGCGCAGCTCGGACGCACGGCCCAGGTCGCCGTTGCGCGTCGCGCGCTCCTCTTCGCTTCTGGCCTCGTCGAGCTGCCCCTTAAGCTCCTGCACGTGGTCGATGGCGTTCTTCTGGTTGAGCCAGCCGGCCTTTTGCACGTTGAGCTTTTCTTGGACCTCGGCGATCTCTTGGCGCAGGGCCTCCAGACGCTCCTTGGAGGCGTCGTCGGTCTCCTTCATGAGCGCCTGTTCCTCGATCTGCAGCTGGGTGAGTTGACGTGTGGTGGCGTCGATCTCGACCGGCATGCTGTCGAGCTCCATGCGCAGGCGGCTTGCCGCCTCATCGACCAGGTCGATGGCCTTGTCGGGCAGGAAACGGTCGGCGATGTAGCGATCGGAGAGGTCGGCGGCGGCCACGAGAGCGCTATCGGTGATGTGCACGCCGTGGAAGATCTCGTACTTCTCCTTAAGGCCACGCAGGATCGAGATGGTGTCCTCGACGGTAGGCTCGCTCACCATAACGGTCTGGAAACGACGGGCGAGCGCCGCATCCTTCTCGATGTACTTGCGGTACTCGTCGAGCGTGGTCGCGCCGATCGCGTGCAGGTCGCCACGGGCGAGCGCCGGCTTCAGGATGTTGCCGGCGTCCATGGAGCCCTCGGTGGCACCCGCGCCCACGATGGTGTGGAGCTCATCGATGAACAGGATGACCTTGCCCTCGGACTTCTGTACCTCCTTGAGCACGGCCTTCAAGCGGTCCTCGAACTCACCGCGGTACTTGGCGCCGGCGACCAGCGCGCTCATGTCGAGCTCGATGAGGTCGCGATCGCGCAGCGTGCTCGGCACGTCGCCGGCCACGATACGCTGGGCGATGCCCTCGACGATGGCCGTCTTGCCGACGCCCGGCTCGCCAATGAGCACGGGGTTGTTCTTGGTGCGGCGGGACAGGACCTGGATGGTACGGCGAATCTCATCGGTACGGCCGATGACCGGGTCGAGCTTGCCGGCGCGGGCCAGATCGCAGATGTTGCGACCGTACTGCTCCAGCGCCTCAAACTGGGTCTTGTCCTCGGCAGACGTCACGCGGTCATCGCCGCGCAGCTCCTCGTAGACTTGCTCGATGCGCTCCTTGGTGACACCTGCGTCGCGCAGAACGCGGCCAGCCTCGCCCTTGTCCTCGGCAAGTGCCATCAGCAGATGCTCGGTCACCACAAAGCTGTCGCCCATCTTGGTGGCCTTCTTCTCGGCCTTTTCGATGACGCGGACGAGCTCGTTGGACAGGCCCATCTGCTGACCCTCGCCCGAAACCTTAGGCGCGTGGTCGATGGCATCTTGTGTGGAGCGTGCGAGCTGGGCCGGGTCGGCACCGATGCGCTCGATGATCACGGAGATATTGCGCTCGCCGGCACCGAGCAGGGCAGACAGCAGGTGAATCGGCTCAACCGCGCCGGCCTGCGCGTCGGCAGCCGTGCTCATGGCGGTCTGCAACGCCTCGCGCGACGTCATTGCTAGCTTATCGATTCTCATGGAATCACCTCTCTTGGGGCGGCCGCCCTACGGGGCGGCTTCACGTTGTTCGAGAAGTATTGTTGCCAGCTTTGCGCGATCTTATACACAAATCTAAGTCTCTATATATAAGATTTTCTGAGTGCTCTCATGACATGGAAAATCACCACAAAGGGGACAGGCGCGCTCACCCGCTGCGGCCTCATCCCCTTACTATCTCAATCTGTAACATCTAGCGACTGTTTATGGCTCCAGATGTTACAAATCAAGATGAAATGACCAGCGGCGCCCGCTTGTCTCAATCTGTAACAACTACTCGGCAAATAGAGCTCTACCTGTTACAGATTGAGACAAACAGAAGACACCCGAATCGAAAATCTAAATCCGTAACACCAGGCCCACTTTTAGCGGCCAAGATGTTACAGATCGAGACAGACCGAAAACCACCACAAAGGGGACAGGCACCTTCGTGGTGGTCCAACAAAGAAACCGTCCCAATAAAAAGAGGCGGTATCAAGCCCAGTCTACGTTTGGCGATCCCCAGACCCAACGAGAACGCAGTGATGGAATCGAGAACCGACAATAGCCCGTTCGCACAGACAGAGGCAGAGATTCAAGGTCAGAGTCCGGCTTAAACGGCTTAGCTATCGCACGCCACATTGTTCTCGTCATCGTCCCTGTCGTTTTTATAGTGCTTATAGTGAAAATAGCGGGTTTAGTGAGAATAGTATTGCACAAAACTCGTGAACTCAATTTTGACCCCTCGCCCAGAATGAGGGGAGGCAAATATTCCTATTAGAGATCAAATCGAAGCCCAATAGGGCCTTTTAGCCCTCTCATTCCGGGCGGTCGCTTTCTTTTGAATATTGTCGTAAGCTTGTATCATTTATCTTAATGATTGCATATTGCATGAGAGGTGCCCCACCGTGAAACGCTCCACCTATATCGGCCTGCTCGTCTTAGCGTTTGCAATTACCGCAGTCGGCGTAGGCATTATCTATCTCGCATTTCTCCCTGCCTCGGCGACGCAGGCGGCGGTTGAAACCATAAGCTATCCCATCGAAATCCTCACCGATATCGTCAAACCCGATTCAATCACCGTCGATTTCGACGGTACGCCCGCAGCGCTTGGGGTCAGCAACTATCCCCGAATCGAACTTGGAGCCACGCGCTATACCCAAGATGAGCAGCTTATCGGCAAGGCAACCAGTTTACTCAAAGGCATGACGTTTAAGCGATGGTACGGCGCCGCAATATATCGAGCCAAGAAAGGCCAAATGAATGGCGGGTATTATTCGACCCTTGAACTCGATGCGGCAAACGGGAGCAGACTGTGCAACGTTTCATACGACCCCGGCTACGTGGACAACGAAGGGCCGGGAGTCTATATCTCGGATGGCAACGTGATCTACGTCATGGAAGGCGACCAGACGGCAGTCGTCGATTTTATGGATCGGTGTACCGAGGATGCCTACGAACAAACTTGCGAGCCCGATCCACAGACAGCGCGCGACAGTGGCTCAGCACGCACTTGGCTATTTGACGATGAAATAACCTGGGCCCCATCGAAATAAGGACCCGCCAGGCAGGCACCTTTGTGGTGGTTTCGGTTCCGATGTTCCACTGTCTCGATCTGTAACATCTAGCGGCCCTTTTCAATCCTAGATGTTACAGATCGAGATGAAATGATCGGCGGCGATTGTTTGTCTCAATCTGTAACAGCCGCTCGTCAAATAGGGGCCCAGATGTTACAGGTCGAGACAAACGGAACCACCGCAAAGGCGCCTACCCCTTCATGGTGGTTTTCGACAAAAAGAAGCCGCCCCGATAACAGAGGCGGCATCAAGCAAGTCTATTTTTAGCGTCCCTCAAGACCCAACGAGAACGCAGAGATGTAGCCCGGAGCTTACCCTTTCCCGAACGCGACCCTCGCGAAGCGCGTGAGCGGGCGGGAAAGGGTAAGCCCCGGGCGGACAATTAAGTGCGTTACTCGGCAGCGGCCTTGAACTTGTTGTAGTTAATCAGGCAGCCGGCCTTGACGATGGCACGCTCCTCTGCCGTCATATCGGCAATATAGAGCTCAATCTGCTCGACCGCACCGTCGGCGCGCACTACGTACGCGGCGATGTTCTGCAGGTCGCCATCGAGCGCGGCGCGGATACCCGGCACAAAGACGTAATCGCCCACCTCAAAGTTGGGCTCCGCCTCCATCTGGAAGGGCACCATGCCCCAGTTCATCACGTTGGAGCGATAGCGCTTGGTGGCGTACTCGTGGACGATGTTGGCCAGGCCGCCAATTACGCGCTGGCAGCTCGCGGCCTGCTCGCGGGCAGAACCGTCGCCGGGCTTCTTGGCGTAGAGCATAGAGCCGTACTCGGTCGCCTTGGCATCGGCCGCGACACCGGCGCCGGCCAGTGCCTCAAACACGCCGGCAAGCTCGGCATCGAGTACCGCCAGGTCGCCTGCTGCCTCGCCGGCAACGCGGCGCTTCTCCACGGCGTCGACCTCCTTGGAACGGCCCACATAGGCCGGATCGCGGCGGCTAAGCGTAAACTCGGCCAGGCCCAGCGGGTTGGAGCGGAAGGAGCTCGTCTCGCCCGAAGGAATGAGCTCGTCGGTCGTGGTGACCGGATCCATGATCTTGGAGCACACCTTGAGCAGGATATCGTCGCCGAGCGGCTCCATCGCGGGCCACGGCTTGATGTTGGGGCCTTCGACCAGCTCGTCGGCAGGCTCCGCCTTGCCAAAGCCCCAGTACACGCGCTTTTTGTACGGCGCGTCGTCAAAGGTGTACTCGCAGGCTTCGTCCCAGGTCTCCTCGGGCAGGTCGGTCGCCGGCGTCAGGATGCCGCCGTTGGCTGCCGTCGCCGCAATGGAGCGGGCGTCCATCAGGGCCACGGCGCTCAGCTGGCCATTACCCGGCTTGGAACCCTCGCGGTTGGGGAAGTTGCGCGTAGTGTGGCGGATCGAAAGGCCGTTGTTGGCGGGCGTGTCGCCGGCGCCGAAGCACGGGCCGCAGAACGCCGTGCGCACGATCGCGCCGGCCTCCATGAGGTCGTAGATGTAGCCGCGGCGTGTAAGCTCGAGCGCCACGGGCTGGCTCGTGGGATAGACCGACAGCGAAAACTCGCCGCAGCCGGTGTTGGTGCCCTTGAGCACGCGGGCAGCCTGGACCACGGAGTCGTAGTTGCCGCCCGAGCAGCCGGCGATGACGCCCTGCTGCACGTGCAGCTTGCCGTCGACGATCTTATCGAGCAGGCTAAAGTGCGTCTTGCCCTCGCCGATCTTGGCAGCCTCGAGCTCGACCTCGTGCAGGATGTCCTCGAGGTTCTCGTTGAGCTCGTCAATCTCAAAGCCGTTAGAAGGATGGAACGGCAGCGCGATCATGGGCTTGATGCTCGACAGGTCGACCTCGACGCAGCCGTCGTAGTAGGCAACATCGGCGGGCTTGAGCTCGCGGTAGTCGTCGCCGCGGCCGTGCATGGCCAAAAACGCGTGCGTGTCCTCGTCGGTGGCCCAGATGCTCGACAGGCAGGTGGTCTCGGTGGTCATGACGTCGACGCCGTTGCGGTAGTCGGTCGTCATGCTCGCGATGCCGGGACCCACGAACTCCATGACCTTGTTCTTGACGTAGCCCTTGGCAAAGACGGCGCGGATGATGGCGAGCGCCACGTCGTGCGGGCCGACGCCGGGACGCGGGGCGCCCGTGAGGTAGATGGCAACGACGCCGGGATAGGCAACATCGTAGGTGTCGCGCAGCAGCTGCTTTGCCAGCTCGCCGCCACCCTCGCCCACAGCCATGGTGCCCAGGGCACCGTAGCGGGTGTGCGAGTCGGAACCCAGGATCATCTTGCCGCAACCGGCGAAGTTCTCGCGCATAAAGGAGTGGATGACGGCGATGTGCGGCGGAACGAAGATGCCGCCGTACTTCTTGGCCGCGGAAAGGCCAAAGACGTGGTCGTCCTCGTTGATGGTGCCGCCCACGGCGCACAGCGAGTTATGGCAGTTGGTGAGCACGTAGGGCAGCGGGAACTGCTCCATGCCCGAGGCGCGCGCCGTCTGGATGATGCCGACAAAGGTGATGTCGTGGCTCGCCATGGCGTCGAAGCGAATCTTGAGCGCCTCGGGGTCGCCGGACGTATTGTGTGCCTGAAGGATCGAATACGCGATGGTGCCGCGCTTGGCATCCTCGGGCGTCTGCGTAATACCGCGCTCGGCAGCCTCGGCCGCAGGCACAACCTCGCTGCCGCCGCGCAGGTAGATGCCGTCCTCGTACAGCTTGACCATACTGTCTCCCACTCTGCCCAAAAGATTTGGGCGCATAGCATACATTCGTTCAATATCGTGCCATAGAACGGTTGCCAGCGGGTTACGAATCTGCACGTTCACTTTATCTCGGTAAAGCAAAGGACGAGCACCTTGCATCACTCTTCTGACAAGGAGTGTCCCAAAGTGCCGGCACAAAAGGAACGTCCCCAACTGCCAAGTGCCGCAAGAATGTCCCCTTTGACCAGTCATTTAAGAACGTCCCCAATGACTACCGCATCCGGAGCAAGGCAACGCCGCAGGTAGAGGACGGACAGCGAGCGACGTCCAGAGCGAACAAGTTGGCATGAAAAAGGCAAGGCATAGACCTTCTGGTCATGCCTTGCCTTTTTGAATGACAAATTGTCGCTCTGGGCGGCGCGCAGCGTCGAGCCGTTACGCGGTTTGGAAAACCGCGTAACTACTCCCGGACTCCGTACTGCTCGTAGTAGGCATCGATGGCGGTCTTGAGCTCGTCATCGATGACGACCTTGCCGTCAATCTCGTGGTTGTAGAGGGTCTCGACGACCTCGGCCATGGAGACGATGCTCGCGACGGGGAAGCCGTACTTGGCCTCGATCTCCTTCTGCGCGGTGGTCACGCCGCCCTTGCCGACCTCCATACGGTTGAGGGACACGATGAGGCCCTTGATCTCGACATCGGCAGCAGCCTTGACCTTGGGATAGGTCTCGTCGATGGACTTACCGCTGGTGGTGACGTCCTCGACCATGATCACGCGGTCGCCGTCCTGGGGCTCGTAGCCCAGCAGGTTACCCTTGTCGGCACCGTGGTCCTTGGCCTCCTTGCGGTCGCAGCAGTACTTGACCTCCTTGCCGTACAGCTCGTGGTAGGCAATCGCGGTCACGACGGCCAGGGGAATACCCTTATAGGCCGGCCCGAACAGCACGTCAAAGTCATCGCCAAAGTTATCGTGGATGGCCTGGGCGTAGTACTCGCCCAGCTTCTTGAGCTGATAGCCCGTCACGTAGGCGCCGGCGTTCATAAAGAACGGGGACTGACGGCCGCTCTTAAGCGTAAAACTGCCGAACTTAAGAACGTCGGACTCGACCATAAACTTGATGAACTCTTGCTTGTAAGCCTCCATGCGGGCTCCTCTCGTAATCGCGTACGTGCCCTCCAGTTTAGCGCAGGCAGGACGCAGATGCGGTTGCGCTTTGGAGCCATGGCGCTCTGTAAGGGCTTTGTCAGGGGCGATGATTTTCCGAACAATGGGGTTGACACGGCAAACCCCCTCGTCAAAAATACCGGCGGATTGAAACGGGTACGAGATACCCAAAGCGCGCTGCGCCCGGCCTTAAGGAGGTGTGCCATGGAAGGCAGCCATAGTCGAAAAACCTGCATGTCGCCCTCGGCACGCCGCGAGGATTCCGCGCACGCATAAGCGCCAACAGTCGATCACCAAAACCACCACAAAGGTGCCTGCCCCCCTTGTGGTGATTCGCGAGCATGACGTGAGCGACATCTAGGTTTTTTGCAATTCAATACGACACGTACGCTAACTCCCTTTAACAAGGAGGACCCTATGCTGATGCTCAAAACCGGCACGGTACTCGAAGTCATCTCCAAGCGCCGCCGCACGGCGCGCCCTGCCGCTCACGCCGGCCTTGCCAAGAACACCATATTCGCCGTCACCCATAGCGCCGAGGACTCCCTCGTGCTGCTCGACGCCACGGCTGACGGCCTCACCGCCGGGCAGGCCGCCGAGCGCCTGGACGCCGCCGGTCCCAACACCATCGAGGCGCCGACCAAGACACTTGCCCGCCGCATCGCCGACGCCTTCATCGACCCCTTCGCCGGCATCCTCGCCGCGCTCGCGCTGGTCTCGCTCTACATCGACGTGCTCGCCGTGCCCGAGCCGCAGCGCGACCCCTCCACGGTCATCGTCATCGGCATCATGCTACTGGTATCGGGCGGCATGAAGTTTATCCAGGAAGCACGCAGCGGCAATGCGGCAGAGGCCCTCAAGGACCTGGTCTCCAACACCTGCACCGCCCTGCGCGACGGCGAGCGCATCGAGATACCCTTCGATGAGCTCGTCCCCGGCGACGTGATCCGCCTCTCCGCCGGCGACATGGTGCCGGCCGATGCCCGCATCATCACCGCACGCGACCTGTTTGTGATCGAGTCCGCCCTCACCGGCGAAAGCGAGGCCGTCGAGAAGACCGCCGTCGCCACCGTCGTCGAAGGCACCGACAGCTCCACGCTGCCGCTCTCCGCCTGCAAGAACATCGTCTTTACCGGCACCTCCGTGCAAAACGGCACCGCCATGGCGCTTGTCGTGGCCACCGGTTCGGACACCTACCTGGGCGGCATCGCCAAGATGCTCAACGGGCGCGGCGAGAAGAGCGCGTTCGACCGCGGCGTCTCGAGCGTCTCGATGCTGCTGGTGCGCCTGATGCTCGTCATGGCGCCGGCAGTCTTTGCCATCAACGCCGCCACCAAGGGCAACGTCATCGATGCGCTGCTGTTCGCCACGAGCGTGGCCGTGGGCATCACGCCGCAAATGCTTCCCGTCATCGTGACCACGAGTCTGTCGCAGGGAGCCAAGGACCTCGCCCGCCGCCAGGTCATCGTCAAGGAGCTGCCTGCGATCCAAAACCTCGGCGCCATGGACGTGCTGTGCTGCGACAAGACCGGCACCCTCACCGAGGACCGCATCGTGCTCGAGCGCTACCTCAACACCGACGGCAACGAGGATACGCGCGTGCTGCGCCATGCGTTTTTGAACAGCTTCTTCCAGACGGGCCTCAAGAACCTCATCGACCTGGCCGTGATCGACCGCGCCGACATGACCCCTTCGGCCGTCGCGCCCGATTCCATGCTGGGCCAGAGCCTGCGCGACCGCTATACCAAGGTCGACGAGGTGCCCTTCGATTTCTCGCGCCGTCGCCTGAGCGTAGTTGTCGCCGACTCCCAAGGCAAAACCCAGATGGTTACCAAGGGAGCTGCCGAGGAAATGCTCGAGATCTGCTCCTTTGTCGAGGTCGATGGCATCGCCCAGCCGCTCACCGACGAGAACCTCGCCCAGATTCGCAAGCAGGTCGCCGGACTTAACGCCGAGGGTCTGCGCGTGATTGCCGTGGCGCAGAAGACCAATCCGCGCTGCGTGGGCGAGTTTGGCATCGCCGACGAGTGCGACATGGTGCTGATGGGCTTTTTGGCCTTCCTCGATCCGCCCAAAGCAAGTGCCGCGGGCGCCGTCGCAACGCTCGAGGCCAAAGGCGTGGCGGTCAAGGTCCTGACCGGCGACAACGACCGCGTCGCCGCCACCGTCTGCGAGCAGATTGGCATCGACGCGAGCAACGTCTTGCTGGGCTCCGAGATCGATGCACTCGACGACACCGAACTTGCCGAGCGCGCCGAGAAAACCCACCTCTTCGCCAAGCTCTCGCCGCTGCAGAAGGCGCGCCTGGTGCGCGTCATGCGCGAGCTGCTCGGCCACACCGTGGGCTTTATGGGCGACGGCATCAACGACGCCGCCGCCATGCGTGCGAGCGATTGCGGCATCTCGGTCGATTCGGCCGTCGACATTGCCAAGGAATCCGCCGATATCATCTTGCTTCAGAAGGACCTGGGCGTGCTCGAGCGCGGCATCATCGAAGGCCGCCGCACCTACGGCAACCTGCTCAAGTACCTCAAGACCACAGTGAGCTCCAACTTTGGCAATGTGCTGTCCGTGACCGTCGCGAGCCTGTTCTTGCCGTTTTTGCCCATGAGCGCCCTGCAGCTGGTACTGCTGTCGCTGGTCTACGAGATCGTGTGCATCGCGCTGCCGTGGGACACCGTCGATGACGCCTGGACTGCCCGCCCGCGTGCCTGGGACGCCGCGTCCATCAAGGGCTTTATGCTCGAGCTGGGCCCCGTGAGCTCGCTGTTTGACATCGTGACCTTCGCCGCGCTCTTCTTTGTCGTGTGCCCCGCCGCCGTGAACGCAAGCTGGCCCGAGCTTGCCGCCGCGGGCGACGTCGCGGGTATGGCGACCTTCGCTGCACTCTTCCAGAGCGGCTGGTTTGTCGAGTCCATGTGGTCGCAGACACTCGTGGTCCACATGCTGCGCTCCCCGCATCTGCCGAGCCCGCGCGACCACGCCGCGCCCGCACTGTGCGTTCTCACCGTGCTGGGTCTGGCGCTCGTCACCTGGCTGCCGGCAAGCCCCATCGCCGATGCGCTCGGCCTTACGACGCTGCCCACGAGCTTTTTCGCACTGCTCGTCGGCATAGTCACCGCCTACATCGCGCTCACCCAGCTAGCAAAGCGCCGCTACATCGCCCGCCACAGCGAGCTGCTGTGACGCGCGACCCATCAAGCGGTCAAAAAGTCCCGCCTCAAATTAAACCGCCCCCATTTCCTGTGCTAAGGAAATGGGGGCGCTTTACGCCGGCCTTTATCTTTTTCGACAGCCTCGTTTGGCTCGCGCTACACCAGACGCATGGCCTCCTGGACAGCACCGTAAAGGTTGGCGTCGTTGCCGAGCTCGGCCGCCTTTATCTGCGGCACAGGAATGCCGGCAAGGGTCCCTTGGTAACTCGCGAGGGCCAGCGGCATCTGCGCACGCAGGGCATCGACGAGCTCGGGATGGCACGAGATACCGCCTGCGATCACAAAGACCTCGGGGTCGAGCACGGCCTGCAGGTTGATGAGCTGTCCGTCAAAGGCGCGAGCGTAGCGGTCGAGCGCGCGCTGCGCCGCCTTGTCGCCATCCGCAATCCATTCAAAGACGCGGCGGCCGTCCACCGGAGAATCCGCAGGCAGGCCCTTCTCGGCAACGACAGCATCGCGGAGCGCACGCCAACCGCCCGAATCGGCAAAGGAGTTTCCCATGCCCGCGGCAGTCGTGACATCGTTGCGCAAGAAGCTGAACTCGCCTGCAAAGCAGTGCGCGCCGCGCAGGACCTTGCCGTCGATGACGATACCGCCGCCGATGCCCGTGCCGATAGCGAGCACCACGCCAAAACGCGTCCCGTGCAGGGCGCCGGCCGCATACTCACCGAGTGCACAGCACTTACCGTCGTTATTGACGGCAACCGGCACCCCCAGCGCCTCGCGCATGATCTTTCCCAGTGGGCAGCCGTCCATAAACGTCAGCGCACCGCCGCGATGGATCGTCCCCGTGACATCTTCCTCGTAGATACCGCCGGGTGCGCTCACGCCTACGGCGCTCACGCGCTCACGGTACGGCTCGACGAGCCCGATCAACGCCGAAACCGTCTCCTCAGCCGTGGTAAAGCCCGTCGGCAGGCTCCCGCGCTCGCGGATGGAAAAATCCTCGCCCAGCACAGCCCATTTAACGGCCGTACCGCCCACATCGATTCCAAAGAACTCCTGCATATTCGCCCCTCACGCGCCATGGCCCCGGACGCGCATCGCCGTGACCACCACAGGGGCTGTCCCCTTATGATGGTCATGCGGTAAATCACGCCCGGAGCCAATTATCTCTCTGTTTTACGCCTCTGCTTTGGTCAGACGAAGCAACATATCGCCGACGTAGGTCTCACCGTGGGCCACATAACCGCCACGCAAACTGCCCTCCCAAAGAACGTCCCCAATGACCACTCATTTAAGTCTGTCCCCAATGAGTGCGGCGGAATGAAAGGGACTGGATTGTAAATGTTGGAGAAGAGTCGTTAGTGCCCAGGGGTCAGAATCACCAGCGCGTCGTGCTCAAAGGGATGCTGAGCCACGCGCACGGTGCCGTCACCGTTGTCGCGGACGGGCAGCTTGGCGATGCGCTTGTCCTCCATGTCGAGAACTGTCGCCGCCCAGCCGCGCGCACCGTCGAGCTTAAACTTGAGCGCCGTGGTACGCGGCAGGTACGTGACGACGCGATCGCCAACGCGCGCCACACGAATGGCCTCGCGCGCGTCATCGAGCAGCTCCTGCGCCGGAACCACGGCAAGTGCGTCATCGCCAGCCGTAGCGCCCAAACCGGCAAGCACGTGCTCGATCGCGCCAAAGTCCCAAACGCCCGCAAACTGCAGACACTCCTGCCAGCGGAACGGCATATCGAAGCCCTCGCCCAGTACCGAGCCCTGGCTCTTGCTGGTCTGCCAGTTCCAAACACCGTGCGCGCCATAGGTCACGCCGGCGCTCGCACCGGCAAGGATCGACGACCACACGCTCGCGCGGCAGTCCTGTGCAGTGAAGCGCCAGTACACGTTACGCGACGCACCCATCTGCTCGTAACAGGGCTCGGAGTTGACCATCGGCTTTTTGGGATAGTTGGCGATAAAGTCCTGCGGCAGGCGCCAGGCCTCGGGCTGGCCCTCGTAGTTGTGACCGGGCTGGAACATGTAAAAGTCCAGACGCTCCAGGTACTGTGACGGAATGGTGCGGTTGCCGCGGTTGATATGCATGGTGCGCAACGCCTCGGGCGCGCGTTTGACGACCTCGTCGAGGGCATCCTCGTAATAGGCGATTGCCTCGTCGCTGGTAAAGTCGGTATCGCCCGTCACCACGTAGACAGGGTCAAACTCGCCCAGGTTCTCGACGACGCGGGCAACGTGGGCACGGACCTCCTCGCGCGGCATAACCTCGGCACCGCAATGCTCGGCAATCTTGGCGCCCCAGGTACCGGGCACGTAGTTGCACCACATAAGTACGAGCGCCGGACGAATGCCATGCTCGACGGCAGCGCGACACATGGCAGCAGCGCGGTCCCAGTACGCCTGGTTGGGACGGGACCAATCAAAATGCACGCCGTCCTCGCTGGCATAGGGCCAAATGCCCAGATCGGGGCAGCAGCGATCCCACTGCGGCAGCGTGTTGATCTGCAGCACGTTCATGCCCTGCTCGGCGCGACGGGTCAGATAGTAGTCCCAATCGGCCTCGGTAATGCTCGTAAACGCGCTCCAGCACGTATCGGCAAACCAAAAGAACGGTTTGCCCTCGCACAAAAAGCCGTCCTGGCGACCGTTAACGGTCAGCTTTCCCAAACTCATCTGCATGTCCTTTCGTTTGATAAAGGAGTTGCGAACCGGCAGATTCTTTCGCGGTAACCCCGCGCGAAAGCCCCTGGCGCTTAGCAAGCCCCGGCGAGTGGGATCCGCGCGCCCCCAATCAGTCTACCTTGTAAGAAGGGCCCCGCCGGGCTTGCGCCTGACGGGGCCCTGTCGTGTAGGTAAGGTCGTATGTGACCGAATGGTTTGGCCTTAGGCCTCCATCTCGGCGAGCTCCTCCTTGGAGAAGCCAGTGGCAAAGACGACGGCAGCGGCGATGACAAAGGAGATTGCCATACCGACGATAGCCCAGACGGTGTTCATCTGGCCACCCTGCAGGTAGTTGGTGAAGACCAGGAAGTTGGAGGCACCGCCGGCCAGGTAGTAGGTAACACCCATGAGGCCGGAGAACACAGCGCCGATGGCACCGCCAATGAACATGCCGAGCATGGTGCGACGGAAGCGCATGAGGATACCGAAGAGCGCGGGCTCGGTGACGCCGCCGGCGATGGCGGAGATGACGTAACCCAGGGCAAGACCCTTCTCGTCGGGGTTCCTCATCTTGAGGAAGGCACCGAAGGCGCAGCCCCAGACAGCGGCCATAGCGCAGTTGGTAGAAACGAAGACGAAGGGATCGTAGCCGGCGGCGATGATCTGAACCTGAGCGAGCAGGATGACGGGCATGTGCATGCCGCAGACCACGAAGAGCTGCCAGAAGGCGCCGAGGACGGCCATGACGATCAGGATGCCGATACCACCAAGGTCGGCGAGACCAAAGAGGGCGTTGGCAATCAGCGTACCGATTTCGTTACCGATCGGCGCAAGGACGATGAAGGCGATGGGGATGGTGACGATCATGGTGCAGAACGGCGTGAAGACCGTGGACAGCACGTCGGGCATGACCTTCTTAAAGAACTTCTCAACAAAGTACAGGACGGGCACCGAGAGGATGATCGGCAGGACGGACTGCTGGTAGTTGGCAGCGGCGATCTGGATGCCGTAGACGGAGATGATTCCGCCACCCTCCTGAGTCGCGACGCTCACAACGGACGGGGCCATGAGAGCACCGCCGAGGAGCATGCCGAGCACCGGAGAGGCGCCGAGCTTCTTAGCAGCGGCATAGCCCAGATAGATGGGGATAAAGGTAAACGTGGCCTCGTACAGGGTGGTGTAGAGGAACGTGTAGGTCGGATCGGTATCGGAGAGAACGCCGAGCATGGTGGGGCCAAGAACCGCAGCGATGGTGCGGAACAGACCGCCGGCCATGAGCAGCGGGATCAGCTGGGTCATGGAGCCCGACAGGTAGTCAAGGATGATATTGGGCAGGTTCTTGAGCTCAAACTTCTCCTTAGGAGCGTCGAGGTTCTCGTCGACCGCGGCACCCTGCTTGACGCCGGACATGGCGACGAACTCGGCGAGCACCTTGGGCACGTTCTGGCCGATGATGACCTGGAGCTGGCTGCCGGCGAACTGGCAACCCAGAACACCCTTGACCTTCTTGATCTTCTCCACGTCGGCCTTGCTGTTATCCTTGAGCGTCAGACGCAGGCGCGTCATGCAGTTGGTGGCGACGGCAACATTCTCCGCACCGCCCACGAGCTCGAGGACATCGGTGGCAATCTGCTTGTTATCTACTGCCATGGGACCCCTCCCCATATCATCGTGTGCCTAATCGCTTGGGCGCAGGCACGCCTTTGGCCCGGTGACTATAACCCCTTACGGTTACCGAACCCTTGGATACGCTGTCGTAAACAATCTGTTTACTG
This sequence comes from uncultured Collinsella sp., assembly GCA_900542965.1. Taxonomy (GTDB): domain Bacteria; phylum Actinomycetota; class Coriobacteriia; order Coriobacteriales; family Coriobacteriaceae; genus Collinsella. The sequence goes on along the minus strand of UQPY01000014.1, from coordinate 6,918 downwards.
AACGTTTACAGCGCTTAGTTTACACGCAGCGTTGAATTTGTGGCAGTTTTGCCGTTTGCAGTCCGGTGAACGGTAGGAAATCGGGGGTGAACGTAATTGAATGCCAAGGCATTACATATAGTGCCGTTTATTTATAAATGGCCGTCTACGTGGGATTTTATATAATCTGTCACCCAAATTCCTTGTTGACTCATCAACAAAAGCCCTGCTAGATAGTAGTAAACGAGTGTTTAGTAGTTCATTGAGTGTTTGATTTGACCGTTTACCGAGTTCATCTGCTTATTCTCTAATTCTGCTTTACACTAAACATGTTTAGATTGTATTGCCGCACACGTTTAGCTCTCGCGGCACAAGGGAGGCAGCTCATGGAACTCAAATCGTGCACCTACGCAACCGTCACCACCTTGGGTGACTTTGGCCCCTGGATCAGCAAGGTCGTTCTCGACCTACCCTGCACCGTGCGCGCCAACGATGTCGATGCGAACGCTTTCCATATATATGTAGAGCGTCACGAGCGCACGGGCGAGGTCCTGATGCGCAGGGAGCACGGCGCCGACCATGCCGCGCCCTCCGTGGGTTACATCGACGTTCTCGCCGCGTATCCGTGTGACGAGAACGGCCGCAAGCTCGCCGTGGGCACCCATGTGGCACTCGAGGTCGCCGAGCAGCGCCTGACCAAAAAGATCGAAGGCGGCGTCATGGGCTCGCGCATGCTCGATGACCAGCTGCACGTCACACAGCTCGCGGCTCTTCCCGGCAACGACGGCGACGACCCCACCTGCGGCCTGGTCTTCGATACCTGTCGCGGCGACATCTGCCCCGCGCTCAAGGGCTGGAGCAATGCCGTACAAAAGACCGCCGTCAATGGCATCGCGCTCGAGTACGGCTTCTTTGAGCCCAACTTTAAGGCAGAGGACTCGGCCTGCTTCAATCCCTTCGCGCCCGAGACCACGGTCGTGCCCCAAAAGGCCCCGCTCGTGGTGTACCTGCACGGCGCCGGCGAAGGCAAGGGTGCCACGCAGGGCGAAGGTGCCACGCGCGCCTATATCGGCAACCGCGTGACAGCCATTAGCCAGGCGCAAATCCAGCGCTACTTTGGCGGCTTTGCCTGGGTGCTCGTGCCGCAGTCGCCCACGTTTTGGATGGATAACGGCGTCGAGCAGCTCGGCCGCTCCAACCAGAGTATCTACTCCCCCGTGCTCAAGGCGCTCATCGACGAGTTTGTCGCCGAGCACGCCGACCGCATCGACACCGACCGCATCGTGGTCGCCGGTCTTTCCAACGGCGGCTTTATGACCCTGCGCCTGTGCGCCGACTACCCCGATTTCTTTGCCGCGGGCCTTCCCTGCTGTGCCCCGTGGTACAACGCCACGGACGAGGACGTAGCCGCGCTCGCCAAGACGCCGCTGTGGTTTACGCACTCCAAGGGCGACGAGCTCGTGTCTCCGCAACAGACCGTGCTGCCGCTCACGGCGCGCCTGCGTGACGCCGGCGCCAACGTGCACCTCACCTACTTTAGCCATGTCGAGGACCTGACCGGACGCTACCGCGAGGCCGACGGCTCGCCCAAGAAGACGTTCAACCACGGCGTGTGGATCCACCAATTCAACGACCTGTGTTATCAAGACTTCGACGGGGGCAACGTGCTCATCGACGGCGAGCCGGTGGGCTGCTGGGAGTGGTCAGCCAGGGTCGATAGGTAATCCGTCCCTTCGCGGGCACTGGGGTTTACCTCTGCAAACGTCCTCGGGCATGCATGGTTCGGCGCTTTGCGCTTCGCGCTGCGCCGGACCATGCCCCCTGCGAAATGTTTGCAGAGGTAAACCCCAGTGCCCGCTGTGTTTCCATTGCTGAGACCCTGACCGGCCGCTTCCGGCAGCACGCCGGGTCGGTGGCGATGGGGGCGTGGGTCCCGTCTTGCATTGCGCGTAACTGGCTGAATTGATTTTGATTGGAGCTGTTCCTATGTCCCAAGAGTTGACTCGGGTGATTGTTACTACTGATATGGAAGTCGACGATATGAACTCGCTTATTCATTTGGCTCTGTATCTTAATGTGCTTGATGTTCAGGCTGTGGTGTATACGGCTTCGCAGTATCACTTTCTTGGCGATGGCGTCCATACGCTCGGCGAGGTGAATTCGCATTGGCGGACCAAAGGGCGTCGCTCTTACGAGTGGGCCGTTGTGCCTCATGAGCCCGATCCGCTGGCCGGGGAGCTTCGTGAGTATCGTCCGTTTCCCGAGCATTGGATCGAAAGTCTCTGGAGTAATGAATATGCCCAGGCTTGGCCGCAGTTGCAGGCAAATGCGGCCGCTGCCGGTGAGCCGCCGTTTCCCACGCCCGCCCAGATGGTCGAGCGCACCTTTGTGGGAAATGTTGCCTTTGAGGGCGATGTGACTGAGGAAACTGAGGGGTCCCGCGTAATTGCGCAGGCGATTTTAGATGATGATCCGCGTACGTTATGGCTGCTCAGCTGGGGTGGTATGAATACCATCGTTCGCGCCCTCATGAGCATTGCCGAGCGTTATCGTGATACGCCCGAGTGGCCTTCCGTGCAGCAGCGTGTCTATCAGAAGGTGCGCGTGATGGGCGTTGCCGATGGCGTGGGGCAGGACAATTCGTGGCTCGACCATGGGCGCGAGCTCTTTCCCGAGCTCATCTTTTGGCGTGTGCCCTATATGTATGGCGGCTATGTCGACGCCAAGACGGCTCAGCCCGATACGCTGCCACTGTTTAAGGCTCCTTGGCCCGAGCAGAATCTCACGCAGGGCAACGGCCCCCTCATGGCGCGCTATATGCTCTATGGCGATGGCAAGATCTACGAAAACGAGCCCGAGCGCTTTCAGTTTGGCAAGCATGCCCGTCTGGATTGGGGTCTAGAAGGCATGCCCGCGATGCAGTTTGAGCGCGGCGACTTTATGGCCGAAGGCGACAGCATGACCTATATTTCGCTGCTGCCGTTTGGCCTGCGCGGTATCGATAACCGCGGCTTCGATACGCTGCTCGGTCGCATGTTTCTTGATGGGCATCCCGATGCGGACGCACCCGCCGGTTTTGCCGCCATCGGCACGCCCGCAGGCGACAACCCCAATCCCTATCTGCGCACCTATCAGGAAGATTTTGCCGCCCGCGCGCAATGGTGCGCCCATGATCCGGCAGCCTGCTCGCATCCGGCATATGTTGTCGAGGTCACGGCCGACTGCAGCGCTACAGCCGGCGAGCGCGTCGCCCTCGCAGCGACCATCGTCGACCCCGACGACAAGGGCTTCGATGCACATTGGGATGTCGCCGTGGACCCGTCGAGCTATGCAGGCGCGCAGGATCTTTCGCTGTGGCAGGAATGCACGGTGAGCGCCGCTTTCATCGTACCCGCCGACGCGCAGCCCGACGACCGCTTCGTGCTCACCCTTACCGTGCAGACGCGCGCCGAGCGCCCCTGCAGCCGCTACGCCCAAGTTGCCGTGACCGTGGCATAGCAAGTGGCAGACCCCACATTCGGCAAGGAGTGTCCCCAACTGCCACTCATTTAAGTACGTCCCCAATGAGTGGCCGAAGAGTGTCCCCGGTGACTGGTCAAAAATGGGCCATGTGTCCCAGTTGTGGAGACTCGTTGAGCCGTCTGGGTATCGTGAAAGATCACGCACTCCCCCATCATCAAAAGTGACACACGCTACCTGTTGATGGGAGGCAGCCATGGGCTTCTTTGACAAGATGTTCGAGAAGAAAGAGTGCGCGATTTGCGGTACCGAACTGGGGCTTTTGGGAAAGACCAAGATCAACGAAGGCTACCTGTGCAAAGAGTGCGTCGGCAAGCTCTCCCCCTTCTTCCACGGCTATCGCTCCAGCACCGCGGACGATATCCGTGAGCAGCTCGCCTACCGCGAGGCCAACGCCGAGCGCCTGGCCTCGTTCAACCCCACGCGCACGCTCTCTGCCGGGCGCACTAACATCATGCTCGACGAAGACGCGGGCCTGCTGATCATCACTTCGCAGAGCCGCTGGCGCGATGCCAACCCCGACATCATCGAGTTTTCGCAGGTACTCGGCTGCGATATGGATATTGACGAGCACCGCACCGAGATCTATCGCGAGACCAAGGACGGCGAGCGCGAGAGCTACAACCCGCCGCGCTACGACCTGGATTACGACTTTAATCTGACCATCCACGTCAACACGCCGTACTTTACCGAGATCAACCTGCGCGTGAACGACTCCACCATCGATCAGCGCGGGTCCATCGAGTACCGCGAGGCCAAGCGGCAGGCAACCGAAGTTCGCGATGCGCTGGTGCAGCTGCGCCAGGAAACGCGCGACAGCGTCGTGGCCGCCAAGGCCCCCAAGACCGCGGTCACCTGCCCCTTCTGCGGTGCAACCACCATTCCCGATGCCAGTGGGCGCTGCGAATACTGCGGCGGCGCCATCGGCGCATAGCCTCCGGCACGGAAAGGACCGATCATGGCCTTCGAGAGTGTCAACTATCAGTGCCCCGCGTGTGGCGGCCCCCTTCACTTTGCCAGTGCCGAGCAAAAGCTCGTCTGCGACTACTGCGATTCGCGTTTTGAAGTCGAAGAAGTCGAGGCCCTCTATCGCGAGCGCCAGGACAAGGCAGATGCCAAAGCCGATGCCGCAGCCGCGGCCCCCAAGCCTGCTGTCGACGATGCCGTGCAGGAGCTGGCTCAAAACGCCGGCTACATCTGCTCGTCGTGCGGTGCCGAGCTGGTCTCGGACGGCACCGTCGCCGTCACCACCTGTCCGTACTGCGGCAACCCCGCCGTGGCACCTGGCCAGCTCTCAGGCGACTTCTCACCCGACCTGGTGATCCCGTTTAAGCTCGGACGCGATGACGTTATGGCCGCGCTCAAGGAGCACTACAAAGGCAAGATTCTGCTGCCCAAGAGCTTTGTCACCGGTAACCATATCGACGAAGTCCAAGGCGTTTACGTGCCGTTTTGGCTTTACGGCGCCCGCGTGGACGGCGAAGTGTGCTTTGATGCGACCAACGAGACCGTAACCGAGGAATCCGACCGCACCGTCACGACCACCGACCACTACGATGCCTACCGCAAGGGAAACGTCTCGTTTAAGCGCGTGCCCGTCGACGGATCGTCCAAGATGCCCGACGGCCATATGGACGCCATCGAGCCGTTTGACTACGACGCGCTGCGTCCGTTTTCGGTCGCGTATATGCCCGGCTATATCGCCAACCGCTACGACGAGGATTGCGAGACCTGCAAGGCGCGCGCCGAGCGTCGTATGGAAGAAAGTACGATTTCGGCCCTGCGCGAGACCGTCGTCGACGAGTATGACGACGCCACGGTCGAAAGCAAGCAGCTCGACTACACCTGGGAAGACAGCGACTACGCCCTGTTCCCCGTGTGGATGCTTTCCACCTCGTGGAACGGCAAGAGTTATCTGTTTGCCATGAACGGCCAGACCGGTCGCATGGTCGGCGAGCTCCCCTGCTCCAAGCCCAAGCTCGCCATCGCCTCGGTGCTGTTCTTTGTGATCGGGTTTGTCCTCTCCCAGATTCTCTTTATGGGTGGGAATGCCTTCGATCCGGACTACCTCACCTTTGACGTCGAGGGCATCCTCATCAACATCGTCGCGCCGCTGATCATCGTAATCATCGCGGACGTACTGCTAGTAGGCCAGCTCAAGACAGCCAACGAAGCCACCCACGCCGATTGCTACTGTGGCGAGCTCGACCTAACCGAGAAGCACGACACCTTCAGCCATACCGAGACCTCAGTTGTCATGAAGGACAACAAGGACGATTAACCATTCTGACCAATACCACCCGGCCTTTGACGAGAAAGGAAGATCACCATGGGACTCTTGAAAGCTGGATTGGGCGCTGCCGGCGGCGTCATGGCCGACCAGTGGAAGGAATTTATCTATTGCGAATCGATGCCCGCTGACGTCTTAGCCTGCAAGGGCAGCAAGCGCACCGGCGGCCGCAGCTCCAACACACGCGGCGAGGACAACGTCATCTCCAACGGCTCGGTCATCGCCGTCAACGACGGCCAGGGCATGCTCGTGGTGCAAAACGGCAAGATCATCGAGGTCGCGCTGGAGCCTGGCGAGTTCGTCTTCGACACCGGCAGCGAGCCGAGCGTCTTTAGCGGCAGCCTGGGCGACTCCATCAAGGAGACGTTCGCCAATATCGGCAGCCGCTTTACCTTTGGCGGCGACGCGGGCAAAGACCAGCGTGTCTACTTCATCAACACCAAGGAGATCATCGGCAACAAGTACGGCACCGCCTCGCCCGTGCCCTTCCGCGTGGTCGACAACAACATTGGTCTGGACGTCGACATCTCCGTGCGCTGCAACGGCGAGTATTCGTACCGCATCACCAACCCGCTGCTGTTCTACACCAACGTGTGCGGCAACGTGACCGATAGCTATACGCGCGACAAGATTGACAGCCAACTTAAGTCCGAGCTGCTCACCGCCCTGCAGCCCGCCTTTGCCAAGATTTCGGAGATGGGCATCCGCTACAGCGCTATCCCCGGTCACACCACCGAGCTCGCCCGCGCGCTCAACGAGGTCCTCTCGGCCGACTGGCGCGACCTGCGCGGCGTCGAGATCGTGAGCTTTGGCGTCAACTCCATCGCCGCCTCGCAAGAAGACGAGCAGATGATCAAGGACCTGCAGAAGGCCGCGGTCATGCGCGATCCCACCATGGCGGCCGCCAACATCGCCAGCGCCCAGAGCGATGCGATGCGCGCGGCAGCCGCCAACCCCAACGGCGCGATGGCCGGCTTTATGGGCATGGGCATGGCGGGTGGCATGGGTGGCATGAACGCCAGCCAGCTGTTCGCCGCCGGCCAGGCACAGCAGCAGGCTGCCCCGCAGCCGGCTCCGGCTCCCGCCCCCGCACCGGCTCCTGCCGCTGCCCCCGCGGCCGGCACGTGGAC
>UQPY01000013.1 GCA_900542965.1 uncultured Collinsella sp. | reverse complement strand
TGGGTCGTCGCGTGCTCGTTACAGAAAAGCTGATAAGAAGTTTGTGTGCCGCCCCGATAGGGGCGGCACGTTTTTGTATGGGGGCTGGTTGGGATGGCACCGTTCATGGGTGGGGTACACTGGGTAGCGACTTTTAGTTTATCTACTACCTGATGGGGTGTTTTTTATGGGTAAGAAGTCTCGGGCTCGGGTTGCTGCGGCGGGAACTCGCAAGGATCCTGGTCGTCGGGTTGCCGAGGGTAAAAAGGCCGATCGTGCCGAGAAGGACAAGAAAGTCGGCGCGCATGCTCATCCTGAGTGGGCGCCTCATTTGAATTCGGCTAGTGAGGATTTGACTGCCAAGTTGTTTACTCTGGTCGAGGTAATTTTGGGCGTGGTGCCCCTTGTGGTTATCGGTTTATTCTTGGCTTCGAAGGACGCCACGAGTGTCGATAAACTCACCGAGGTCTTTTCGCAGGACCCCTCGATGGTGGTCTCGTTTATTTCTGCGTGCTTGCAGCCGTTTGTGGCGTACATGCTGTATATGGTCTACCGCAAATACTGCGAGGGTGATGCGGGCTTTGCCGCCGGTAACCTGATCGGTCTTTTGTGCTCAGAGATCCTACTGCTCAATATCCCGGGCGTCATCGGTATGGGCATCTTGCTGTGGCGTGTTTGGCGCAACGTCGCCCCGCACTTTGAGAGCTGGTTGTTTGAACGCCGTGCAATGGGCGTGCTGGCAGACATCGCGGGCTCGCTCGTGATTCTAGCCTTGGCGTTTATGTGCGCCACCGCCGCCCGAGGTCTCGCAGGCATGTAGTCTGTCCTCACCGACCACGGAGCGCAGGGCGGGGAAACCTTTCCCTCTCGCTCACGGCTCCGCAGGGTCGCGCGAGGCAAAGGTATTTCCCCGCCCTGCGCTCCGGCGTTGGGTCGTCGCGTGCTCGTTACAGAAAAGCTGATAAGAAGTTTGTGTGCCGCCCCTTATGGGGCGGCACGTTTTTGTGTGGGGTCTCTGTCTTCACAATTTCCGTCAAGCTTTTGGCCAGCTTTTGGTTAGTTGGCGGGTTGGTGGAAGGGCAAAAGATTATTCGACAAAAAAGCTCAGAGAAAGTGCTGGTAGGGGAGTTGTTGAGGTTTTCGACAGCTTTTGTCAACAAGAAACTTTGCAGCTATTGCTACGGATTGCGTTGCCGTGGCCTTGGCGGTGCGGGATGCTGAGCGTAAGCGTCGAATGCTCCGATTTTGGAGGCCAGCATGGATCTGTTTCTTGAGACCCCGCAGCGACAAGCTGAGCGCATGCTGCGTCAGCAGCAACGGCTCATGGAGATGCAAATGCAAGGGGTAGCCGCCCAGCCCCCTGCGCAAAATGCCACGCCTGCGGTTTCGCCTGCGGGCGGATCGGCGCCAGAGAACTATTCCGTACAACAAGATTCATATGCGCAGGAGCTTGCGTTCGACAAGCGCCGCACACGTCACCGCCGCGTGGGCCAGCGTCTGCGCACGTTGGCGATGATTGTGCTGATCCCGTTGGGACTCGCGGCAATCTTCTTGGCCTCATATGTCCTCACGTGCATTCTCAACGGCGCCTCGCCCAGTGAGGTGCTTCAGCACTTGGCAGCTCTCGGCCAGCGCCTAGGCGACGTCATAACAACTATTCGCGCCGGCTGGGAGAGTTAGCGTTTGTCACATTAGGACTTCTAGGGTGTAGGGATTATCGCCACGAGTAGAATTCTTGCATCCTGTGGGTCCTGTCGTGCAACTGAATAGTATTATTAAAGATAAATAATAATAGGATTTGCTATGTATAAGCAGGATTTAGAGCGGACTCTTTTGGGCATTGACGAAGAGGCGGAGCTGGAAATAGGTCCAAGAGACGACAGGCCGAGCGTTGTATTGGTGGGAGGAAGCGCCTTCATGCTAAACGATGTAACGAATCGGTCGGTTACACATGACATTGATGTGTTTGAGGCAGACAGGTGCCTCCGCGAGATCATAGCTCGATATCCCGAGGTGAATGGTATGGCGGTGGCATATTGTAATCAGATGCCATTCAATTACGAAGATCGTTTGATTCCCTTGGATATTGGCGCGCGTTTTATCAGGTACTTTACGCCATCCTTGGAGGACCTGGCGGTAATGAAGCTCTATGCCTACCGTCCGAACGACATCGTCGACCTCCATAGTCGAGCGTTTATCGACCGACTTGATTGGGATCTGCTCGAACGGCTTATATTCGACGAGGGCGAGGCGCTGGCGTCTTCGCCTTCGGAGCGGAGTTATCAAGAGATGGTCTGGGCATACAGGCAATACAAAAAGGAGGTGCTCGGTTGAATCTGACCTTTGAGGGATTCTTAAAAGGCTATTGCCGAGAGCTATCCGGACAGCAGTCGCTCAGTTTTAGAAAACTGGTTAAGCAGGCGACGACGGTTGCGCCGCGCGTGGCGGAACCTCTGTTTTTGCTCGCTTTGGCGCAAGGAAAAGCCGAATACGTTCTGGGTTTATCCGAGGGCTCGTGGATGGAAGAGGATTACCGAGGCGTTTTGTCCTTGTACGATCAAGCGGGTGGCATGGCGTCTCTGTGCGCCAAAAGTGAGCTCCCTAACCGTTATGCCAACGTTTGGCGTGCGTATAGAGCGGTGAAGGAAAAGCCAGTGGCGGACAGAAGGATCAACGCCCTGATGCGAAAAAGAACATTGGGAGCGCTAGGGGAATCGGGCGTAACGCGCTACGGTCTCTGCCGCGATTTGAATCTGAATAAGGGAAACGTGTACGCATACTTAGCCGGCGATGACTCAAAGGTGAGCAGGGAGACGGCGCGCCGCATTATGGAATATGCGGAAGAGAGAAGCACCCAAGAAGGGGCCGGGCGCCCGGTGCGTGTGGCGGGGTAAGATTGATCGCGGTTTTGATTGATAATCGATTGGGTTTGTTGGGCGGAGTCTATGCCTGCTATTGATATTGCGCTTATTGTGATTGCTTTGGTGGCGGTGGGGGTTGCTGTGGCTTGTGCCCTGCAGCTTAAGGGCCTTCGCGCCGAGCTGCGGGAGCGCGGCGATAGCGGGGTAGAGATGCTGGCTGCGCTCGAGCAGGCCAACAGCGCGCTCGATGCCCTCAACGTCGCGCTGGCAGAAACCCGCCGCACGGCAAATGCCATCGCGCAGCAGCAGACAACCGATGCGGCCGTGGAGCAGCAGCGCTACCTGACCATTGCGCGCGAGTTCTCGCAGGCCGGCGACCGTATGGATGACCTGCGCCGTGAGACGGCTCAACAGCTTGGCGCCAACCGCGAGGGCATCGAGCACCGCCTGGACAAGGTGCGCGAGACGGTCGATGCCCAGCTGGGCGCTATCCGCAAGGACAACAACGTTCAGCTCGACCAGATGCGCGCGACGGTGGACGAGAAGCTTTCCCGTACGCTCAACGATCGCCTGTCTGCATCGTTTAAGCAAGTGAGCGACCAGCTCGAGGCCGTGTACAAGGGCCTGGGCGATATGCAATCTATCGCCACCGGCGTGGGAGACCTTAAGCGCGTGCTGGGCAATGTGAAGGCGCGCGGCATTTTGGGCGAGGTGCAGCTGGGCGCGATTCTGGCGGACATCCTCACGTCCGATCAGTATCTGGAAAACGTGGCCACAAAGCCCGGCGCCTCGGAGCGCGTTGAGTTTGCCGTCAAGCTGCCGGTAGACGAGGGCGATCCCGTGCTGCTGCCGATTGACTCCAAATTCCCGGGCGACGCGTACGAGCATCTGCTCGACGCCCAGGAGTCGGGTGATGCCGAGGCTGTGGCCGCTGCGCGCAAGACGCTCGATGCGATGGTCAAACGCGAGGCCAAGGACATTTGCGAGAAGTACCTGAGCGTGCCCGCGACGACCAACTTTGGCATTCTGTTCGTGCCGTTTGAGGGCCTGTACGCCGAGGTCGTCAGCCGCCCCGGGCTTATCGAGACCCTGGGCCGCGACTATCACGTCAACGTTGCCGGCCCCAGCACCATGGCCGCCATCCTCAACAGCCTGCAGATGAGCTATCAGACGTTTAGGCTGCAAAAACGCACTGATGACGTGCTGCGCGTGCTTTCCGCCGTCAAGGCTGAGCTGCCGCGCTATCAGGCGGCGCTGCGTCGCGCACAGCAGCAGATCGAGACCGCGGGCAAGACGGTCGAGGGCATTATCACCACGCGCACCAACGTCATGGAGCGCAAGCTCAAGGACATCGACGCGCTGGAGGACGCCGAGGAGGCCGACGCGATTCTGGGCTTGGAGTCCGCAGGCTTACTCGCGGGCCAGGAAGACGAGGACTAGTTGCATCTAACGGCGGGGCGCCTGCGCAAGCACTGCGCGGGCGCTTTTCGCATCGCGCTTGCCTGAAGCGCACTTTAGTGTGCACAATGGCGCTTCGCCCTATCGGACGCGAAAGGAAGACCATGTCTCAGAGAAGCACCAGTCCGCTCAAACGCTCCACCGTACGTCGCACGCTGCAGCGTTTTTGGGACGTCACGCGCACACAGCCGTTGATTGTTTTTCTCTCGGTGTTCTCGTCGGCGGGCTATATCTTTTTGCTTACGTTTGCCAACACCTACGTGATGGCCCTTATCGTCGACCGCGTCCAGGCCGGCCCCGTGGCGGGCGACCAGGTGTTTGAGGTCTTTGGTCCCTACATTCTGGCACTCGTGATCGTTAACCTAGTGGGCCAAATCCTCTCCAAGCTGCAGGACTACACCGTCTACAAGCTCGAGATTGCGGGCAACTATCACCTGGCGCGCCTGTGCTTTGATACGCTCTCCAACCAGTCCATGACATTCCACACCAGCCGATTTGGCGGATCGCTTGTGAGCCAGACGAGCCGTTTTATGAGCGGTTACACGGGTCTGGTGGACGTGACGGTGTATTCGCTCATCCCCACCATCACCTCGGTTGTCTGCACGGTAGCGGCGCTCGCCCCGGTGGTGCCCACATTTACCGTGATTCTGGTGTGCATCATGGTCGTCTACATTGCGTTTGTCTGGCTTATGTACAAGCGCATCATGCCGCTTTCGGCCGCGACGTCCGTCGCACAGAACAAGCTGTCGGGCGTGCTGTCCGATGCGGTCACGAACATCCTGGCCGTCAAGACCTGCGGGCGCGAGGACTTTGAGCGCGACCTATTCGATACCGCCGACCGTGCCGCGCGCGATGCCGAAACGGTATCGATGCACGCCATGATGCAACGCAACTTTACGACCTCGGGCCTTATCGTTATCACCATGGCCGTGGTGAGTGTGTTCGTCGCGGGCGGCAACGCGTGGTTTGGCATCTCTGCCGGCGCGCTCGTCATGATCTTTACCTATACGTACAACCTCACCATGCGTCTGAACTACGTGAGCTCCATGATGCAGCGCATCAACCGCGCGCTGGGCGATGCGGCCGAGATGACGCGCGTGCTGGACGAGCCGTGTCTGGTGGCAGACGACGAGAACGCCCCCGAGCTCAAGGTGAGCGAGGGCGCGATTGATTTTGAGCACTTGAGCTTTGCATACCGTGATGCCGCGGCGGGCGAGAGCGTGTTCGACGACCTGACGCTCCATGTGGCGGCGGGCCAGCGCGTGGGCCTGGTGGGCAAATCGGGCTCGGGCAAGACAACACTCACCAAGCTGTTGCTACGCTTGGACGACGTGCAGGGAGGCTGCGTGCTCGTGGATGGTCAGGATGTCTCGCGCTGCACGCAGCAGAGCCTGCGCCGCCAGGTTGCCTACGTGCCGCAGGAGGCGCTGCTGTTCCACCGCTCCATTTGCGAGAATATCGCCTACGGCCGCCCCGACGCCACTGACGAGCAGATTCGCGAGGCTGCGCGCCTGGCCAACGCGACTGAGTTTATCGACCGCCTGCCCCATGGCTTTGACACCATGGTGGGCGAGCGCGGCGTTAAGCTTTCGGGTGGCCAGCGCCAGCGCGTTGCCATTGCCCGCGCTATTTTGACCGATGCGCCGATCCTGGTGCTCGACGAGGCGACGTCTGCCTTGGACAGCGAGTCCGAGGCGCTGGTGCAGGAGGCGCTCGAGAACCTGATGCGCGGCCGCACCTCCATTGTGGTGGCACATCGCCTGTCCACCGTGGCAGCGCTCGACCGCATCGTGGTGTTGGCCGACGGCGAGATTGTCGAGGACGGCACGCATGCACAGCTCGTCGAGGCAGGCGGCGAATACGCAAGCCTGTGGAGCCGCCAGACCGGCGCATTTTTGGAGGCTTAAGGCCCCCATACGTGGGACAATCGTTTCCGTGAAGTTATGTTTCTGCCGAGCCGAGGAGTCGTTATGCCACGCGAGACCAATGCCGCCAAACGCGAGCGCGCCATCGAGGTGTGCGAGCGCCTTAACCGTCGCTATGGCCCGGTCGAGTGCTTCTTGGACCACGAGAATCCCTTTAGGCTGCTCATCGCGGTGCTGCTCTCGGCGCAAACGACCGACGCGCAAGTCAACAAGGTGACGCCGCGGCTGTTTGCCCAGTGGCCCACGCCCGAGGCCATGGCCGGGGCGAGTGTTGCCGACGTGGCGGACACGATCAAGTCGCTTGGCTTCTACAAGAGCAAGGCCAAACACGCCGTGGAAGCGGCGCAGATGATCGTTGCCGATTACGGCGGTGTAGTGCCGGCGGATATGAAGGAGCTCGTCAAACTGCCGGGTGTGGGGCGCAAGACGGCGAACATCGTGCTCAACGTGGGGTATGGCATCGTGGAAGGCATCGCGGTGGATACGCACGTCAACCGTATCGCGCATCGCCTGATGCTGAGTCCCAAGACGCACGCCAAAGAGCCGCTCAAGACCGAGCAGGATCTGCTCAAGATCTTGCCGCACGAGTATTGGGAGTCGGTCAATCACCAGTGGATCACCTTTGGCCGCGAAATCTGCGACGCCCGCAAACCCAAGTGCGACGAGTGCCCACTGGCAGACCTTTGCCCCAGCGTACGGGTGACGGGGTAGGGTCCGGCACGCTTTGCCGGCGTCCGAAGGCTGTGGTCAATGTTGTGCAACACATTTGAGCCGCGAGGGCTCAATATGATGGCGACAGATGCCGTTTGTTGTGAGGGGATGCCCGAATATGTTTTGCACCAAGTGTGGCTCCGAGATGCCCGATGGAACCGATTTTTGCACGAACTGCGGGGCGCGCATGGGCGCTGCCTCTCCGGCGGCCGCGCCTGCTGAGCCCGCATCGATGCCGGCGGCAGGGATGCCTCCCGTGCAGAAGAAGTCACATAAGCGCGCGGTGATTGTCGGCATGTGCGTGGTGGGCGTGCTCGTTGCCGGCGGTGCCGCTCTGGCGCTGACCGGCGTGCTGGGTCCGCTTGGGCAGGGCAATTCATCGCAGATCACGGTGCTCGGGTCCGACGAGGGCTCGGCCGAGCACAAGGACGAGGGAAGCGCCAAGGAGAAGCCTGCCGATGAGCAAGAAGAGCCGGAAGAGACCGAGCAGACGAGCAGCAGCGTAAAAGTCGACCTTAACGACCAGGCAACCTATGCCGCCGCAAACCTGTTCCTGTCGAACTTTACGGAGGAGCACTTCGATCGGGACTGGTATCAGACGGGCGGCTTCGATTCGACTGACGGACTTTCTGATGACGAGAAATACAAGCTGGTTAAGTTTATCTGGTGCCATTTTATTGACAACGCGCCGTATCGAATCGAGAAAGGCGACTATGACAACGGTAATAGCCAGCGTGTGGCGACTGATGTGATCAATAGGGAACTCAATCGCCTGACGGGTCTGACGCTTTCCGATGCCGATATGACTTATGACAGAACGCCGGAGGGGCAGGCGATTCCTGATTCGGCCGAAGCGCATGGTGGGTATTTGTATCTGAAACAGGAATATAGCCAGGGAAATTACAACCCACCGTGTGCCATCGTTACGGGCACGACTGACCTTGGCGACAACATTTACGAGCTCACCTATGAGGTCTACAGTGCTGGCGGCATGTTACTTCCTTCCGACATCCCCGAGAGCACCTACGGCCTGCCAAAGAACCAGTTCATCGCCGCAATTCAAGCGGACGCATCCATGGGCCGTACCGAGACTTGCACGGTCCGCGTCGCGCAGGGTGACGGCATCCCGACCTTCATGCTGCTTAAAATGGGCGTCTACGATTAGACTCGGCGTATAGCTCACTCTGATAGCGCCAGGCGGCTTGCCCGTCTGGCGTTTTTGTTGCGGGGCTGGGCGTACGCTTGAGCAGGAGTATATGTTGCCTCATGCCGCCCCATGCAAAAATGTGTTGCTAATTTAGAAGCCTATTCAAGCGCGCTGAAGTCGTGGCGCGCTGGCGTAGCATGAGCAAAAAATCAAGCAATGGAGGACAACGTGGCAACATTGAAGACGCGAGAGCTCGAGGATGACTTTGATCGCATCGTGCGCACGCGCGAAGGCGACCTACCTGGTCGGCGTAAAGGCGACGAATACTTGTCTCAAACCCATGCGCTCTACCATGGCGACCCTGCGCCCTGGGCTCTGACGCCAAAGATATTCGACAAGGATATGACGGCGATTCTTAAGGAGGCCGCCGAACGCATGTACGGCATTATGGACAAGGTGACGCGGGCGTTTTGTTCCGATGCCTCTGTGCGTGCGTGGTTTCGCATGGATCCAGCTTTTGCTGACCTGTGTGCTATGGATGCCGGCTATGATTGCCAAATTCCCCTTGCGCGTGTTGATATCTTTCTTGACGAGGACACCGGTTCGTATACGTTTTGCGAGCTCAATACCGACGGCAGTGCTGGAATGGTGGTAACCGATGAGGTCTGCCAGGCAGTGCGAATGACGCCTTCCTTTGAGGAGTTTGCATCCGACCACCCCGGCTTTCGGCAGTACGATTTGTGCGGTAGCTGGATAGATGCATTGTTTGAGACCTATGCAGAGTGGAAGCTGGCCCATCCTCGCCGCACCGAGGATGGTGCACGGTCGGACGACGGGGCCCGCGTTGACGAGGGGCTCTATGCACCACAATCAAAGATATATCCCGCTTCGGTGGCAATCGTCGACTATTCGGAAAGCATCGACTTGGAAGATGCGGCTCATTTTGTCGACCTTATGAGGCGGCGGGGCGTAGTCGCACGCTTTGTGGATGTACGCGACCTGTGGATTGGCGAAGACGAGAGCGGTGCTAGGCGCCTGTGCGATGCCGCTGGTCCTATTGATTGCGTTTGGCGGCGCGCGGTGACCGGCGAGTTGTGGGATAAGCCGTGCGATGGACGCTCGGCCTTAATCGAGGCTGCCCAAGAAGGGCTTGCATGCATCGTCGGTGGTTTTAGAACGTGGCCGTGTGCGACTAAGACCGTATTTGCGTTTTTGTGGTCTCGGGCCGGTCAGTCCTTGTTGAGCCCGGAGGAGCAATCGTTTGTACGGGAGCATGTGCCCTATACCGAGATTCTGGATGAAAGCACCCAGTTGTCGCGATTTGCCGAAAAGGATCGGTGGATTGTCAAGCCGTGCGGCGGCTACAATGCGGTTGGCGTTGTCGCTGGTTTGGATGTCGCGGAACGGGAATGGCCTCAGGTGCTTGCTCGCGCTGCGGCCGCTGGGGCGATTGTACAGGAGTATGCTCAGCAGTATCAGACGCCCTGCTTGCGCGGGACGCTTGTCGATGGGCCGCATCGAGGAGAGGCGCCCAAAGGACTTGTGGATGATCTTGGTTTTGCGCCCGCTTCTAATATGGAAGGCCTGTACCTGTATCGCGGCCGTTTTGCGGGCGTGTACACACGCGTCGGTTTTGCCAACACCATAGGTGAGTGGACGAGTCGCTTGAACGTCGCAAGCTTTTTTGAGGAATAGCCGTTTCTCGGGACACCTTCCGTGGTTGCGGCGTTCGACGTGACGGGGAGATTTTGGCGAAGCCGGTGAATCCAGTTCTATCTGGCGTTTTTGTTGCGGGGCTGGGCGTACGCTTGAGCCGGAGTCCTCTCCATGCGCTACCATGACAAGCAACGAATTTGACGAACGACCCGCCGAGCTTGCCTCGGCGGGCTTTTGGCGTTGCAATGCCGGAGGAACAGCATGCTCATTCACCGTATAGCCGCGCAGCTCTACACTGCCGAGGCGCTGCAGACCGTCGAGGCCGGGCTCGATTCTGGCGAGGACGTGACGCTGGCCGTGTCTCAGTCGGGTCGAACGCTTATGGCCGCCGCCCAGTTTGCGCGCCGCCCGCGCCCTACGGTCTACATCGTGAGTGGCGAGGATGCAGCCGATCGCGCCGCGCGTAGCCTTGCCGCCTATGTGGGCCTGGCGCACGTGTGCCGCTTTCCCGAGCGCAAGGAATATCCTTGGCGCGAGCAGGCGCCCGACGACGCCGTGGTGGCCCAGCGCTGCGAGGCGCTCGGGCGCATCGTGCGCGGGGACAACTGCATCATGGTCGCCTCGGCCCGCGCGCTGCTGCGCTGCGTGCCGCCGGTCGAGAGCCGCTACTGGGAGTCCACTACTTTTGCGGTGGGCGAGGAGATTCCCTTTGACGAGGTGCCGCAGCGTCTGGTGGGCATGGGCTACACCAATGCCGGCGCCGCCGACGCGCCCGGCCTGTTTCGTGTGCACGGCGACACCGTCGAGGTGTTTCCCGCGCAGGAAAAGGCGCCCGTGCGCATTGAGTTCTTTGGCGACGAGATCGACCGCATCCGCCGCATGGTGAGCTCCACGGGCCAGACCATCGGCAACGAGGACAGCATCGAGATCTTCCCGTGCCGTGAGCTGGCGCTTACCGACGAGGCCGTCCACAACATGCATGTGGCGCTCT
Organism: uncultured Collinsella sp.; assembly: GCA_900542965.1. Lineage (GTDB taxonomy): Bacteria > Actinomycetota > Coriobacteriia > Coriobacteriales > Coriobacteriaceae > Collinsella. The sequence goes on along the minus strand of UQPY01000013.1, from coordinate 31,905 downwards.
ACCGCGCCAGCCAGGACGACAGCAAGTTGGCGGCGCTGCTCGAGATGGTGGATGCGCGCATCGTCACGCCTGAGCTCGACCGCTTTTTGCCGGTGATGTACGGCCAGACCGTGAGCCCGCTGTCGCATGTGAGCGGCAAGGCGCTCGTGGTACTGTCCGAGCCGCGCTCGCTGTTCGACGATTGCCTGCGCGCCTACGAGGATATCGAGGCACGTGCCGGCGAGGCGGGAGTCGACCGTCTGGACGGCCTGTACGTGCGTGCCCAGCAACTCGACTTTGGTTCCCAGCAACGCCTGAACTATGTGAGCCTCATCCGTGCCGGCGGTGCGGTGACGGCCGAGCTCAAGATTGAGCAGCCTGCCATTGCAGGCTCGGACAACCGTTTTATGACGCGCATCCAGGAGGTCGTGGGCAAGCGCTATGCCTGCGTGTTTGCCATCCCCGACCGCGGTGCGCGCGAGTCGATGGAGCTCACCTTTGGCGACGAGGGCATTACCTTTGAGGAATCGCTGACCGCGGCGCCCGAAAACGCCGGCGCTATCGGCGACCGCGTGCGCGTGGCAGCGGCGGATTCCGCCGACCGTGCCGCACGCCAGGAGGCCCGTGCTTCCATTCGCGAGCGTCGCGCCGATGCGCTCAACGCCCGCTCGCTCGAGGCAGGTGCCGCCCAGGCAGCCGCCGGCGCCGCCGTGCCTACTATCTCGCGCGGACGCGTGACCTTTGTCGATGCCGTTCTGCCGCAGGGCGTGGTGGTGCCCGATGCCAACCTGGCCGTGTTCTCGATTGCCGACCTCAACGCCCGCATGGACGCCAACCGCGCGCGCAGCCGCCGCAAGGTGGACATTACGCAGATCACATTCCCGTTTAAGCCGGGCGACTACGTGGTGCACGCCACTCACGGCATCGCACTCTTTAGCGAGATCGCGCGCCAAGAAGTGGGCGGCAAGGAGCGCGACTACTTTTTGCTGGAATATGCCGACGGCGACAAGCTCTACGTGCCGCTCGAGCAGGTCGACCGCATCACGCGATACGTCGGTCCCGACGGTGACAAGCCGCGCCTGACCAGGCTCAATACCGCCGACTGGACGCGTGCCACCAACAAGGCACGCAAGAACGCCAAAAAGCTGGCGTTTGACCTGGTCGATCTGTATACGCGCCGCTCGTCGATTACCGGTATCGCCTGCCCGCCCGACACGCCCGAGCAGATCGAGATGGAGGAGAGCTTCCCCTACGACGAGACGCGCGACCAGCTGGAGGCTATCGCCGACATCAAGGCCGACATGGAGGCGCCCAAGCCCATGGACCGCCTGCTGTGCGGCGACGTGGGTTTCGGCAAGACCGAGGTTGCCCTGCGCGCGGCGTTTAAGTGCGTGGACTCCGGCCGCCAAGTCATGGTGCTCTGCCCCACGACCATTCTGGCCCAGCAGCACTACGAGACGTTCTTTGAGCGCTTTGCTCCGTTTGGCCTGGAGGTCGAAGTGCTCAGCCGCTTCCGCACCCCGGCGCAGCAGAAGCGCGCGCTCAAGGCGTTTGCCGAGGGCACGATTGATGTGCTCATCGGCACGCACCGCTTGCTTTCTGCCGACGTGAACCCCAAGAACCTGGGCATGGTGATCATCGACGAGGAGCAGCGCTTTGGCGTGCAGCACAAGGAACAGCTCAAGAACCTGCGTGAGCAAATCGACGTGCTCACGCTTTCGGCAACGCCTATTCCGCGAACCATGCAGATGGCCACGAGCGGCGTGCGCGACATGAGCCTGATCACCACACCGCCGACCGGGCGTCGTCCCGTGATCGTGCACGTGGGGGAGTACGACCCCGACGTGGTGAGTGCGGCGATTCGCCTGGAGGTGGGCCGCGGCGGTCAGGTGTATTACGTGTCCAACCGCGTCAAGACCATCGACGATGCCGTGGCGCGCGTGCACGAGGCCGCGCCCGAGGCGCGCGTGGGCGTGGCGCACGGCAAGATGAGCCCGCGCGAGGTCGAGGACGTGATGATCGAGTTCGCGACTAAGAAGATCGACGTGCTCATCGCTACGACCATCGTGGAGAGCGGCATCGACAACGCAACGGCCAACACGCTCATCATCGAGGACTCGCAGCGTCTGGGTCTGGCACAGCTCTACCAGCTTAAGGGCCGTGTGGGCCGCTCTGCCACGCAGGCCTACGCGTACTTTATGTTCCCGGGCGAGCTGCCGCTTACCGAGGAGGCTACGGCGCGTCTGACCGCGCTTTCCGAGTTCCAGGACCTGGGCAGCGGCATGCGCATTGCCATGCGCGACCTGGAGATTCGCGGTGCCGGTTCGCTCATGGGTGCCGAGCAACACGGTAACCTGTCGAGTGTGGGCTTTGACCTGTTTACGCAGATGCTGGGACAGGCCGTGGCCGAGGCGCGCGGCGATGACGATGCCGGCGTGGAGGCGGCGAGCGTGGGCATCAACCTGCCGGCCGACTACTTCTTGTCCGAGGAGTACATGCCGGCGGTGGACCAGCGCGTGCTCGTGTACCGCAAGCTCGCGGCGGCTGAGGACCTGGAGAGTATCGACGAGGTGCAGGAGGAGACCGAGGCCGCGCACGGTGAGCTTCCGCTGGCGGGGCTCAACCTGTTCAACCGCGCTCGCATTCGTATTCGCGGCGAGCGCCTGGGGCTCGAGAGCGTCACGCTCAGCGGCGGACGCATTACCTTCCTGGGGGTTGACGTTCCCAAGAAGGTGGCCTTTGAGTTCAAGAACCGGTACGGTGCGGTGAACTTCCCCAAGAGCCGCAAGCTATCGGTGCCCTACAAGGCGGGCGCCGGCGCGGGCAGCGGCCTGGGCCGCGGCCTCGACGCCAACGACGGCACCGGCCCCGTGGCGGCCGCGCTCATGCTGCTGCAGCAATTGGGTGCTAGCGACGACGACTAACGGGTCGACGCTGCAAACGCCCCATTTGGGCAATCTGGTTCCATCGAAAGGAAAGCATGTTCGGATACATCTATAAGAAAGATGTCGCCATTATCGCGGTTGTCCTGTGCCTTTGTCTGGGCGTGGGCAGCTTCTTTGATTATCAAATCTCGAGTGCGCTGTTCAACATCGGCAGCATGTACGGTCGCTTTGTCGAGGCGGCCGGTGAGCTGCCGTTCGAGCTGACGGCGAGCATCGCGGGCGTTATGCTCGTGCGCTCGGCACGCCCCGATTCCAAGGCGAGCAAGTGGCTCGCTGCGCTGGGCGTTTTGATCAACGTGGGTCTGGTCGGCTACGAGATTATCGGATCGCTACGCGTCGGCGGCAAGCTTATTGCGTTTCAGCTGGTTCTGACGTTTGCGTTGGTCATCGCAGCCAACTTCATCGCCTACCGCCTCATGCGCACGACCGAGCCCGACGAGCTTACGCGCTGGGCGTTGATGGTGCTGGTCGTGTGGGTCGCTCAGGCCATCATCCTCAACGTCATTGTTAAGCCGTTATGGTCGCGCCCGCGCATGCGCGTGATCGAGGTCACGCCGGGGCTCAATTTTCAGCCGTGGTGGGTGATCGGCAACCCCGACAAGTGGGCCTATATCGCCGCCGGCGTGATCAAGGACGGGTTCAAGTCGTTTGCGAGCGGACACACGGCGCATGCGGCGATCGGCCTTATGCTCGCCGGGCTTCCCGCGGCAGCCTTTAAGGAAAAACCTTCGCGTCGCCGCGTGATCTTTTGGGCGGCGGTTGTTGTTGCAGCGTTCGTCGCCTTTGGGCGCATCGTGATCGGCGCGCATTTTTTGAGTGACGTGAGCTGCGGTTTTGCCCTGGTACTGGCACTTGAGTGCCTTGCCGCACGCATTGCCTATCCCAACGGCGTACAATAGCTCCGTTTGAATCATCTGGCCGATACCCGGTAAGAGAGGATTGCCATGCTCGCGTTTAACAACGATTATTCCCACGGCGCACATCCGGCAGTGCTGCAGGCGCTCGTCGACACCAATATGGAGCCGCAGCCCGGCTACGGTACCGATGCGCACACCGAGCGTGCCAAGCAGCTTATCCGCGAGGCCTGTCAGGCGCCCGACGCCGACGTGTTTTTTCTGGTGGGCGGCACGCAGGCCAACGCGACGGTGATCGACATGCTGCTTGCGCCCTACGAGGGCGTCGTTGCTGCCGAGACCGGCCACGTCGCCTGCCACGAGGCGGGCGCCATCGAGTTTGGCGGCCACAAGGTGCTCACCATCCCCGGCTACGAGGGCAAGATGCACGCCGAGGACCTCGAGAGCTATATCCAGGTGTTCTACGAAAACGAGAGCTACGAGCACACGGTGTTCCCGGGCGCCGTGTACGTGAGCCTATCGACCGAGTACGGCACGCTGTACTCCAAGGCCGAGCTCGCGGCGATTCACGCAGTGTGCCAGAAGCGCGAGATTCCGCTGTTTGTGGATGGCGCCCGCCTGGCCTATGCGCTGGCGGCCGATGAGTGCGACATTACCCTGCCCGAGCTGGCACGGCTGTGTGACGTGTTCTACATCGGCGGCACCAAGTGCGGCGCTCTGTGCGGCGAGGCCGTGGTGTTCTGTGGCATGCATGCTCCGGCGCATCCCATTCCGCGCATTAAGCAGCACGGTGCGTTGCTGGCCAAGGGCCGCCTGACGGGCGTGCAGTTTGAGGCGCTCTTTACCGACGGCCTGTATTTTGAGATTGGTCGCCAGGCGATCGAAACCGCGCAGGCGCTTCGTCGCGTGCTGCACGAGCGCGGCTACCAGTTCTTCTTGGAGACGCCGACCAACCAGCAGTTCGTGATTCTTCCCAACGAGGACATGGCCCGCATTCGCGAGCATGCGGCGATCGAGTACTGGGAAAAGTACGACGAGACCCACACGGTGGTGCGCTTTTGCACCAGCTGGGCCACGACGCGGGAGGACATCGACGCGTTGGCGGCTGTCCTGTAGCCTGATGTAATGACAAGGGGCCGCCCTGCGCCTGAGCTTGGCGCAGGGCGGCCTTTGCTTTTGGGGGAGAAGGGTTGTATGACCGAGATGTCCGAGCCGACGATTCGCCTGGCGACGCCCGATGACGCGTCGGCGTTGCTTGCCATCTATGAGCCGTATGTGCGCCAGACGGCGATTACCTGCGAATATGAGGTGCCGAGCGTTGAGGAGTTCGCCGGGCGCATCGAGCGCACGCTCAAGCGCTATCCGTATCTGGTGATGGAACTGGACGGGCGTCCGGTAGGCTATGCCTATGTGAGTCCGCTCAACAGCCGCGAGGCATACGACTGGTCGGTCGAGACATCGATCTACCTGGCGCGTGATGTGCGCCACGGCGGGCTGGGCCGCAAGCTGCATGACGCGCTTAAGCAATGCCTGATCGCGATGGGTATCACCAACATGTGCGCCCTCATCGCCGTGCCGCACGACAAGGACGATGAGTACCTGACGCACAACAGCCAGGACTTCCATGCCCATATGGGATATCGCCTGGTGGGTGCCTTTGACCGCTGCGCCCAAAAGTTCGGCCGCTGGTACGATATGTGTTGGATGGAGCTGGTCCTGGCCGAGCGCACACCCAACCAACCCAAACCAACCTGGTTCCCCGACCTCCCCAAACCTGCCATTTAGGGACAGGTTTATTTTGGCAGGTTAGCCGATGGGCTCGGTGTATTTGGCACGGTCGGTGCGCTGGATGCGCTTGGAGACGTGGAGCGGGCGGCCGTCGGTGTCGTAGACGTAGTCGGTGATCAGGATCAGCGCCTGCCCACGCTCGACGTTGAGCAAAAACGCCTCGTTTTGCGAGGCATAGCACACTTCAAAGGTCTTATGCCCCTGTGCCGGTGCGCGATGGAACTCCTGTCGCAGCGTGGCGTAGAGCGAACCGTTGATATCGCGATCGATGAGCGTCTCGAAGCTTGGCGGCAGGTAGGTGGTCTCCAGGCACAGTGGCGCATCGTCCAGATAACGCAGACGGACAAGTTTGACAAGCTTGCTGCCCACGGCGGCGTCAAAGAACTTAGCTATGCTGCCGGCCGCCTTGGCAAAGCCCGAGTCCACGGTGCGCGTGGTGGGCTTCATGCCCTGACCTTCGACCTGCTTGGTATAGCTCGAAAACACCAGGTTTTTCTCGTGGAGCGCCGGCGTGTCGGCCACAAAGGCGCCGCGCCCGCGCTCGGTGCGAACCAGGCCCTCATCAGCTAGTACCTTAAGGGCATGGCGCACGGTGCTGCGCGACAGACCCGATTCGTCCATGAGTTCCATCTCGGACGGCAGCTTGTCTCCACGTGCGTAGGTGCCGGAGGCGATGCGGTCGCGCAGTATGCCCGCCAAGCGCTCGTATTGGGTCAGTCTCTTTTTAGATGAAGCGTTCATGCGATCAACCTGTATCTAACTTGTATACGTATCTAATCAAGCATGTATTCAATACAACAACAAAACCGCTGGTATCCAGTTATCGAAAACCGCATCAGCAAAATGTCTAAGACAAATATAGCATACAACTAGTCGACATAACCAAAACATGTATGTAACTTGTATGCCATCGAGAGCATCAAACGAGAAGAAAGGCTGATGCACGATGACTACTCAGGAACAGGTTAAGGATGTCGTTTCCCAGGTTTTGGCTGACAAGGCAGACAAGGGCGGCATCAAGCGCGTCGTGTGGATTGGCGCCGGCGGATCCAACGGCGGCAACTATCCTGCCCAGTACTTTATGGAGCACGAGGCCACGCAGGTCGTGAGCTCCAGCTACACCAGCAACGAGTTCGTGCACGCCACGCCCGCCTATGTCAACGAGAACACTCTGGCCGTCGTCGTGTCCATGCGCGGCACCAAGGAGACCATCGCCGCCGCCCAGGTCGCCAAGGACCACGGCGCCAGCACCATCGCAATCTATGTCGACGAGTCCGGCCTCACCGAGGTCTGCGACTACAAGATCCAGTACGACAGCCTGGCCGTCGACGAGTCTTGCATGGCTCGCACCAACTCTGCCGTCGTGACCATGATCGCCATGGAGCTTACGCAGCAGACCGAGGGCTATGCCGAGTACGAGACCGCTATGGCCGCGTTCGACTTGGTCGACCCCATCTATCGCAAGGCCGTCGAGTACACCCGTCCGCTCGCTGCCAAGTGGGCCGAGCAGAACGCCGACAAGCCCTGCATCAACGTCATGGCCCAGGGCCCGCTCTTTGGTGCCGCCTACGTCTTTAGCATCTGCAACGTGCAGGAGATGCTGCAGATCGACTCCTGCACCATCAACACCTGCGACTTCTTCCATGGCCCCTTCGAGATCCTGGACAAGCGCACCTCGCTGTTCCAGCTCATTAGCATCGGCCGCAGCCGCTGCAACGACGAGCGCGGCATCCGCTTCGTCAACCAGTACGGTGGCGAGCGCGTCTATCAGCTCGACGCCAAGGAGCTCGGCCTCAACGACATCAAGGACAGCGTGAGCGAGTACTTCAACCACCTGATCTTCGCCCCGATCCTCAACAATGTGTACATGCGCGCGCTCTCTGCCGTCACGCACAAGGACTACATGACGCGCCGCTACATGTGGAAGCTGGACTACTAGGGGATAGAGCGGCCTAACAGCTCGATGTCCTCATAAGTTGCGGTGGAATAGTTCCTGCTTGGGGGTTTGAAGCCTCTATTTAGGAACTATTTCACCGCAACCGCCAAGTAATCCGCTGGGGACGGAGGAAAACGGATCACTTTTCCGCTCACCGATTTGTGTCTTGAAAAATGTATATAACGACTATAACGTAGTACGAAACATATTGGAAACAATACCGAGGAGGCTGCGTTGAAGAAGAGCAATCTGGGCTATGTGCTGGTGCTGATCGCCGCGCTTATGTGGGGCAGCATCGGAATCTTTGTAAACGGCATCTCGGCCATGGGCGTTTCGTCCCAGAGCATGGCTGCCTTTCGCTTGTTGGTCGGAGCGCTTATCTTGGCGCCGGTCCTGATGTTTATGGGCTGCCGTCCGGGTGAGGGGTCTACCGTGGCTCAGGGTCCGCTGGCCCTGTTCAAGGCAAGCCCTAAAGAGCTTGTTCCCTGTGCGCTTGTCGGCATCGTCGGTTTGGCCGCCGCCAACACCTGCTATTACGAGTGCATGGGCGAGGTGGGCATGTCCACGGCCTCGGTGCTGCTCTACACCTCGCCGGTGTTTGGCGTCATGCTCGGCCGCGTGCTTTATCGCGAGGACGTGACCCCCAACAAGCTCGTTGCCATTGTCTTTAACATCGTAGGCTGCGTGCTTGCAGTGACCAATGGCGACCTTTCCGGTTTTCATTTTTCGGTTTGGGGCGTCACGTCGGGCGTGATTGCAGGCCTTTGTGGTGCGTCGCTCGCGGTGTTTAGCCGAATAGCAACCAAGACGGTCCACCCGCTGGCTGTCACGTTTTGGGGCTTTGTTTTTGGCGGTGCGGTTATGGCAGCTATCGCGGCTCCGTGGCCGGATGTCGCCGCGGCAATGTCGCCACAGCTGCTGCTGCTGTTCCTTGGCTTTGGACTCATCCCCACAGCCGTTGCTTACATCTTATATATGCAGGGTCTGTCCATGGGGCTCGAGACATCGAAAGTTCCCGTCGTAATGTCTTTCGAGACGGTCGTCACCGTACTGGTGGGCATTGGTGTCTACGCCGAGCCCGCCGGCGCGATTAAAGTCCTGGGCATCGTGCTGGTGCTCGCGTCCATCCTGATTATGAACACCGACTTCTCCAAGCTGCGCAACAGCGCCTTTGTCGGCCATATCGTTGAGAGCATGACCTTTAAGCCCAACGCGTGGTGGACCGAAAAATCTCAGGACATGGATCTGTTTAAGGAACGCACCGGCATTGCGCTGGAACCCACCGTACAGGAAAGCCCCTGGTACTTCGTGCGATAGGGGATTGCGCGCAGGGTCTGACCTGGGGTTATCCAGCTAGCGCCGGCCTACCCAGCCCAACGTTTCGAGTACGTTAAACCCGTCAACGGTCGATTTTCACCCGCGAACGGTCTTTATACTAATTAGCAATATAAGCAACGTATAAGACGTTATAATGACCATAACGAAAAGGAGGAGGCAAGATGAATCAGATCATTCTCGCATCTCATGGCGGCCTGGCCGCAGGCGCCAAAGACACGCTCGAGATGGTTCTCGGCGACGTGTCGAACGTCCACGTCGTGTCGCTTGCTCGTGACGACAAGGAGCCCATCACCAATAAGGTTGAGGCTATGATCGCCACGTTCAACGCGGACGACACCGTCTATGTGCTGACCGATATGCTCGGCAGCTCGGTCAACAACAACATGGTCGAGCTTTCCAAGAACGGCACGAAGTTCACGGTTGTCAGCGGTTTCAACATCCCGCTGGCGCTCACGCTCGCTATGAGCCCCGTCCCCGTCAAGGGCGCCGAGCTCGCGGCCCTCATCAACGAGGCCCGCACCGGTCTGACCAACCCCAACGCACCGGTCGAGGCCGCCGCGGCTCCCGCCAAGAAGGCCAAGGCGTCCCGTCACAGCTCCGGTCCCGCCAAGATCGTCCTCGCACGTCTTGACTACCGTCTGCTGCACGGCCAGGTCGTCTTTACCTGGACCACCAAGGTCCAGGCCGAGCGCATCATCGTCGTCGACAACGCTGCCGCCAACGATGAGATTAAGAAGGGCGCTCTTAAGCTGGCCAAGCCCCAGGGCGTGCGCCTGAACGTCTTCACCGTCGAGCGTGCCCTCGCCAAGATGGATAAGCTCAACACCCTCGGCGAGCGCGTCATGTTCGTCTTCGGCAACACCGCCGAGATGCTGCAGTTCTGCCAGGGCTACAAGCTCGATGCCATCAACCTGGGCGCCACCGCCAACCATGACGGCGCCGATCAGGTCGGCGGCAAGGACAGCTCCGTCTTCTTCGACGCCACCCAGAAGGCCGACGTCAACCAGCTGCTCGACATGGGCATCAAGCTCTACGTTCAGCAGACCCCCACGTATCAGAGCGTCGACATCGACGCCAAGCTGTAATCAACCAGGCTTTTGCCTGACTGAAAGGAGAAGGGTATGAATACGTTCATCAGTGCGGTGCTCGTCGGCCTCGTCGGCGTGTTCTGCATGTGGGACTCCCGCCTGCTCGGTCGTCTTAACTTCGAGCAGCCCCTCGTTGGCGCTACGCTCGTCGGTCTGCTGCTGGGCGATGTGCCCACCGGCCTCGCCGTCGGTGCCGCCGTCGAGCTCGTGTCCATGGGCCTGGTGCAGGTCGGCGCAGCCGTTCCGCCCGATATGGTCCTGGGCGGCATCGTGGCCGCTGCCTTCGCATGCCTGACCGATGCTTCCGCCGAGACCGCCATGACGATCGCCATCCCGGTCGCCGTCCTGGGTCAGCTCCTCGGCATCGTGTTCCGTTCCATCATCGCCGCCCTCACCCACGTGGCCGATAGCGCGATCGATAACGGCAAGTTCAAGACCGCCTACCGTATACACATCTGCGCCGGCTCCGGTCTGTACGCCATCATGTACTTCCTGCCGATCTTCCTGGCCGTCTTTGTCGGCACCGACCTGGTCCAGGCCATCGTCAACATGGTTCCCGAGTGGCTGTCCGTTGGTCTGAACGTCTCGACCAAGATCATGACCGCCTACGGCTTGGCCCTGCTGCTCACCATGATGATCAAGAAGGGCATGACCCCGTTCCTGTTCATCGGTTTCCTGCTCGCCGCCTACCTCAACCTGTCCGTCATCGCGGTCGCTCTGATCGGTGTGTGCCTGGCTATCGTCTTCATGGGCTTCAAGTTCAACGGTTCCCATGCAGCTGCCGGTGTCGATTCCGACTACGATCCGCTCGAAGACGACGAAGACTAAGGAGGAACACACTATGGCAACCGCAACCAAGGACGTGTCCCTGAACAAGAAGGTCAGCCAGTTCTTCTGGCGCTCCTGGGCCATCCAGGCCTCTTGGAACTACGAGCGTCAGATGAACATGGGCTTCCTCTACGGCATGGTTCCCACGCTCGACCGCCTCTATCCGGATGAGTCCGACCCCAAGCAGCTCGCTGCTAAGAAAGAGGCCTACCACCGTCACATGGCGTTCTACAACTGCACCCCGCAGACGAGCGCCTTCATCCTGGGCCTCTCCGCTTCCATGGAGGAGGAGTACGCCAAGGATCCCGAGAACTTCGACCCCGATTCGATCAACGCGGTCAAGACCTCCCTCATGGGCCCGCTTTCCGGTATCGGTGACTCCTTCTTTCAGGGCACCATCCGCGTCATCGCCTTTGGTCTTGGCGTTCAGCTGGCTCAGCAGGGCTCCATCATGGGCCCGATTCTGGCCATGCTCATCTCCATCGTCCCCTCCGTGCTGATCACTTGGTTCGCTGCCAAGATGGGTTATCAGGGCGGCCACCAGTACCTGAGCAAGCTCCAGGGCGGCGACCTCATGGAGAAGCTCATGTATGTCTGCGGCATCGTGGGTCTTATGTCCGTGGGCGGCATGATCGCCACGCTGATCGGCGCCACCACCCCGCTGCAGTTCGCTGACGGCACCGTCGTTATCCAGGACATCCTGGACGGCATGATGCCTCAGATGATTTCCCTCGGCCTCACTGGCCTTATGTATGCGCTCATCAAGAAGAACGTCAACACCGGTTGGCTTCTCGTGATCGCCATCGTGGGCGGCATCGCCCTCTCCGCGGCCGGCATCCTGGCCTAGTCGCGATCGAGCGTCTAATCGCTTTCCCCCGGGGGCCTGCCTGGCATCCCATACCCCAGGCAGGTTCCCATCCCCAAACGTGACAAAGGGACCGTCCCTTATGTCACATCCTCGACGGGCTGGCGACTCGGCCCAAATCACGGTAACCCTGCGAGCGTCCGGCAATGTGGCGCCGCAAAAATCGAAAGGAATGTGTCAGATGTACGAGATCGACCTTAACCTCCCTAAGCAGATCGTCGCTGACGTCCTGTCCAACCACGAGATCCACAGCGTTGCCTTCGTCGGCTGCGGTGCCTCCATGTCCGACCTGTACCCCGCCAAGTACTTCCTGGCCAACAACACGGACAAGCTGAACGTTCAGATCTTCACCGCTAACGAGTTCAACTACGACACGCCTTCCTGGGTCAACGAGCACACCTTCGTGATCACCTGCTCCCTCGGTGGCTCCACGCCCGAGACCGTCGAGGCCAACAAGACCGCCAAGAAGCACAACTGCCCGGTCGTCTCCCTCACCAACAAGGCTGGCTCCGCTCTGACCGTCGACGCCGACCACGTCATCGTCCACGGCTTCCACGCCAACTATGCCGCCAAGGCCGAGAAGCCTGGCTACGCCATCGCTCTCGCTCTCGAGATCCTTCAGCAGACCGAGGGCTATGATCACTACGAGGATATGATCACCGGCCTCACCAACATCTTCGACCTGTGCGAGAACGCCGCTCAGCACTGCACGAAGCTTGCCAAGAAGTTCGCTGAGGACTTCAAGGACGACAAGATGATCTACTTCATGGCTTCCGGTGCCTCCGAGAAGATGGCCTACTCTCACGCCGCCTTCCTGTTCACCGAGATGCAGTGGATCGACGCCGCCGCCTACAACACCGGCGAGTACTTCCACGGCCCGTTCGAGGTTTCCACCGAGGGTAAGCCCTACGTCTTCTTCATGTCCGATGGTGCCACCCGTCCGATGGACGCCCGCGCCCTCACCTTCCTTAAGCGCATGGGCGCCAAGGTCGCTCTGATCGACTCCAAGGACTACGGTCTGGCCGACGCCGTGCCCGCGAGCGTCATCACCTACTTCAACCCGCTGCTGCACCTCGCCGTTATGCGCGAGTACGGCAACCAGATCGCCGAGGCCCGTCAGCACCCGCTGACCATGCGTCGCTACATGTGGAAGCTTTCCTACTAATCACAAGTAAGTAAACCTTACGGGTTGATTGAGAGGGGATGGGGTTTGCGCCCCGTCCCCTTTTTTGCTCTTGAGAGGAGATGCATATGATCAAGGCAGTGCTGTTTGATATGGACGGCGTGCTGGTCGATACCGAGTGGTTCTACAACCGCCGCCGCGTGGCGTTTATGGAGGAGAAGGGGTTCCACTTTGACGAGATCCCCGATCTTTCGGGGTCTAACGAGCCGGCCATTTGGCAGGCGCTGGTGCCCGACGATGTCGAGCTTCGCGAACGTCTGCGTGTGGAGTACAAGCAGGTCTACAGCCCGGTCCATCCCGTTCCGTATGCCGAGCTACTCAACGAGCAGACGGAGCCGGTGATGCGTGAGCTGCACGAGCGCGGTGTGCTCTGCGCCATCGCGAGCTCGTCCTATCGCGAGCTGATCGACGAGCTGGTGGAAATCGCCGGTATTGCCGACGTGCTGAACTACACCGTCAGCGGCCACGAGTGCAGTGCGTTTAAGCCCGATCCCGAGATCTACCTGCGCACCATGGAGGCGCTGGGCGTTGAGCCGGCCGAGTGCCTGGTCATCGAGGACTCGCCCTTGGGTATCGAGGCCGGTAAGCGCTCCGGTGCCCGCGTTTTGGCGCTGCGTCCGCACGAGGGCGTCAACCTGGACCAGTCAGCCGCCGACACCATTATCGACAACCTCGCCGACATCCTACCTGCCATTTAGGGACAGGTTTATTTTGGCAGGTTTTATCTGGCCAAACGCCGATTTCGCCGTGAAGGGGTAGTTCCCCTCACGGCGTTTTGCTTTTGAGCAGATCCGTAACTCCTCCCGCGGTTGTCGAGACAGGGTGAATTGAAGCGCCTCCTGTTGCTCCATGCTACAATCGCCGACATGCCCCACAACTATATCTGCCTTCGAAAGGAGCCTACGTGGCGAACGCCATCGATCAGCTCACGGACCGAGTGCTCGTGCTCGGCCGCCTTACCATCGTCCGCCGCGCCATCACTGCCGTGGCGGTCACCATATCCGCCATTCTGCAGACCTTCCTGATCCAGGCGTTCATTCGGCCCGCTGACCTGCTTCCGAGCGGCCTCACCGGCGTCGCGGTCCTGCTCGATCGCGTCACCTCGCTCGGCGGCGTTCATATCGACACCTCGCTCGGCATGCTCGCGCTCAATATTCCCGTGGCGCTTTTGTGTTGGAGCGGCATCAGCAAGCGCTTCGTCATCTTCTCGATGATGCAGGTCGCGCTCTCGTCGCTGTTTCTGAATGTCTTTCACTTCGCACCGTTTTTGGGCGACAAGATCATGCTCATCATCTTTGGCGGCGTGGTCTCGGGCCTGGGTGCTGCCATCGCGCTTAAGTCGGGCGCGTCCACCGGCGGCACCGACTTTATCGCGCTGTGGGCGTCCAACCACACGGGCAAGACCATCTGGGGCGTCATCTTTGGCTTCAACTGCGCTATCCTGGCGATCTTTGGCTTTATGTTTGGCTGGGATAATGCGGCGTATTCCATCGTGTTTCAGTTTATTTCGACCAAGACCATCGACAGTTTCTACCGTCGCTACGACCGCGTGACGCTGCAGATCACCACGCGCAAGGCCGACGAGGTCATGACCGCTTATGTTGACCATTTTCAGCATGGTATTAGCTGCGCCGAGGTCATCGGCGGGTACAGTCGCGAAAAGATGTACCTGCTGCATACCGTCGTCTCGACTTACGAGAGCCAGGACATTATCAAGCTGGTGTGCGATGTGGACCCTGGCGCCGTGATCAACGTGTTCCACACGCTCAACTTTGTGGGTGGCTGGTGGGGCGGTCATGTCGACGAGCCCATGCCCACAGCCGTTCCCGATCCCGACAAGCCCGCGCGCATTGCCAGCAGGCAGGCGCGCCTGAGCGAGCAGGACAGCCTGCAGCAGGACGACGGCAAGTAGCGCGGTCGGGCTTTGCTGGCCCAGTGCCGCCCCGTTGTTCTCCCAGATAAAACCTACCAAAATAAACCTGTCCCTTTTTGGTAGGTTGGGTGTATCGTTTTATCAATCTGAGGTAACATGTGAAAAGACGTTATATACGTATTAGTTATTTCGCTATTTTGATAAGAGTGACCCAATATGTCCGCACCTAAAAACGCACCGCTTTACCAGCAGATTTACGATGAGATCAAGGATTCGATCGAGAAGGGTGTTTATGCACCCAAGGAGCGTATCCCGTCCGAGCTCGAGCTTGCCGATCAGTACGAGGTGAGCCGTATTACGGTGCGCCGCGCCGTCGAGGAGCTGTGCTCCGATGGCTACCTGGTTAAGCAGCAGGGCCGCGGCACCTTTGTCTCCACGCCGCATATCAACCGCCAGTTCCATGCTTCGATGCTGCAGACGTTTACCGCGCTGTGTGCCGACAATGACATGAAGGCCGGTGCACATGTGGTCGATCGCCAGATTGTGCCGGCACGTCAAAACGAGATGGAATTCTTTGGTCTGCAGAAGGATGCGCTGCTGCTGCATATTAAGCGCGTGCGTACGGCCGATGGTGAGCCCATCTTTGAGGAGAACATCTTTGTGCCGTTCGATGAGTATCGCGAGCTGTTGACGGCCGATCTTGAGGATAAGTCGATTTTTGCCGAAGTCGAGCGTGTTGGCGGCACCCCGATCGTCTCGGTTGGCTACCGCACGGTCGAGGCCGTTCGCGCCAACGCCGAGCAGGCGGCCGAGCTGGGCATTGCCCCGCACGATCCGCTGCTCAACCTGCGCGCCGGTTTTATTGGTCCCAACGACGAGCCGGTCCTGATGGGTAAGCAGTACTACGTAGGATCGCGCTACGTCATGGTCATGTAAGTTACGCGGTTTTACCAAACCGCGTAACGGCTCGACGCTGCAAGCCCGCCAGAGCGGCAATCTGCCTTTCAACTTCGGCGGCATGACCAGAAGGTCAATGCCGCCTCGTTTCAAGGCACCTTGCTCGCTCTGGCGGGCTTTCGCTGTCCGCGCCAAAACATCGGCGTTGCCGGGCCGGCACTTGGGGACGTTCCTTTTCTGTCGGCACCTGGGGACACTCCTTAGCCGTTGGGGGCGTTCTTAAACGACTAGTCTGGGCGGCGGCCGTGTGCTGCTGTCCGCGTGGCGGCGTATAATCGGCGGCAGATGACTTGAACGTTAGGAAACCATGACCGATAGCATGCAGCAGATGGCGCTCGACACGCTCGGCGCCCATTTTGGCTACACCTCGTTTCGCCCGGGACAGGACCGCATGGTCGATGCGATCCTTGCCGGTCGCGATGCGTTGGGTGTTATGCCCACGGGCGCCGGCAAGTCCATTTGCTACCAGGTGCCCGCGCTCATGCTGCCCGGCATCACCTTTGTGGTGAGTCCGCTGCTGTCGCTTATGGAGGACCAGACCCGTGCGTTGCTCGCGGCGGGTGCGCGACCCAGCTATCTCAACTCTAGCCTTACCCCGGCCCAGCAAAACACCGTGCTCAAGCGTGCTCGTGAGGGGCGCTACCAGCTTATGTATGTGGCGCCCGAGCGCCTGCTCGAGCCGCGTTTTTTGGCCTTTGCGCAGGAGGCCGCGGCGGACGGCGGCATTGGCGTGCCGCTCGTGGCCATTGACGAGGCCCACTGCGTGAGCCAATGGGGCCAGGATTTCCGCCCCGCCTACCTGCAGATTCGCGAGTTCATCGATTCCCTGCCGCAGCGCCCTATCGTGGCAGCCTTTACCGCTACGGCGACCGAGCGTGTGCGCGCAGACATTCAGCAAATGCTCGGCCTGCAAAACCCCGCGACGGTGGTGACGGGCTTCGATCGCAAGAACCTCTACTTTGGTTGCGAGGAGATGGGCGACAAGGCCAAGACCGCCTGGGTGCGCGACTATGTGATTGCGCATTCGGGCGAGAGCGGCATCGTGTATTGCTCGACCCGCAAGACGGTCGATGCGCTGGCGGGCGAGCTTGCCGGGGCGCTGGGCCCCAGCGGCATTCGCGTTGGCCGCTACCATGCCGGCATGGGCAACGACGCCCGTCGTCAAAGCCAGCGCGCCTTTATCGACGACGATATTCAGGTGATGGTTGCCACCAATGCCTTTGGCATGGGTATCGACAAGCCCAACGTGCGCTACGTGATTCATAACAACGTGCCCGAGAGCATCGAGGCCTACTACCAAGAGGCAGGTCGCGCCGGTCGCGATGGCGACCCGGCAAGCTGCCACTTGCTGTGGAACGGTAACGATTTTCGCATGCGCCGCTTTTTAATCGACCGCGGCGATGCCGCCGATGAGGCGCTTGACGACGAGCAGCGCGCGTGGGCGCTCCAGAATCGATATCGTCTGCTCAGCCAGATGGAGGGCTATTGCAATACCACCGGCTGCCTGCGCGAATATATGTTGCGCTACTTTGGCGACGAGGCCGCGGCCGAGCATGCTGCCGCGGCTGGTGCGGGCGCCACCGCCACGGACGAGGCCGAGGGCTGCGGCAACTGCAGCAACTGCCTCACGCAGTTCGAGGTCGAGGACGTCACCGATATGGCCCGCGCCGCTGTGCGCTATGTGGCCACGCGACCCATGCGCTTTGGCAAGTCGCTCATCGCCGACGTGCTCCACGGCGGCAACACCGAGCGCATTCGCCAGATGCATCTGGACGAGGACCGCGGCTACGGTGAGCTGTCGAGCGAATCGGTCGGGCGTATCAAGGACATCATCGGCCAGCTGTGCGGCCGCGGTTATCTGGCTACCTCGCAGGGGCAGTACCCGGTCGTGGGGCTGGGCCCGCGTGCCGGCGAGGTCGAGGACGAGGCGTTTGCCTTTACCGTCAAGCGTCGTGCGTCCAAGCGCAAGGCCTCGGCCCGTGCCCGCCGCGCGGTGGATCTGCTGCGTGAGGAGGCCGAGCTAGATCAGCGCCCGCGCGTGGGTGACGATGCCGAGCTGTTCGAGCGCCTGCGTGCCCTGCGCAAGGAGATTTCGACCGAGCTGGAGATGGCGCCGTACATGGTCTTCTCTGACAAGGCCCTGCGCGGCCTGTGCCGCCTACGACCTCAGACACGCGACGAGCTTATCCAGGTCAACGGTATTGGCGAGAAAAAGGCCGATGCCTTTGGCGAGCAGTTTATGGCGGCGATTGAAGAGTTTGAGTCCGAGCATGCACGGGATGGAGCGTAATGATGGCATCCGACGATAAAACCGAGCGCACTGAGGTGTCCGCCGTGCCGCTGTACCAGCAGGTTATGGACGACCTAAAGGGCGAGATCGCGCGCGGCGTGTACGCATCCGGCTCGCGCATTCCTTCCGAGATGGAGCTCGCGAAGTACTACGGCGTGGGACGCATCACCGTGCGCCGCGCCGTTGAGGAGCTGTCGCGCGCGGGGTATCTCAACCGCCAGCAGGGGAGGGGCACGTTTGTGTGTGCGCCCAAGCTCAAACGCAAGATTCGCCAGAAGGGTGACGTCCAGAGCTTTACTGAGGGTTGCGCTGCCAACGACATGGTGCCGGGTGCGCGTCTGGTGTCGCGCACGGTGGTTGCGGCGACGCGCGAGGACGCGGCGTTTTTTGGGGTGGAACCCGGCTGCGAGCTCATCGTGGTCGAGCGCGTGCGCACGGCAGATGGCGTGCCCGTCATGCTCGAGAACAACGCCTTTGTGCTGGCCGACCATCCCTATCTGCAGACGCTTGCCGACAAGGACCTCACGGACAATTCCATCTTTGCGCTCGTTGCCGAGCATTCGGGCCGTGCGCCGCTCAAGTCAGACCCCTGTACGGTGGAGATTGCGCTTGCCGATGCTCAGGCGGCCCCGCTGCTGGAGGTGCCGGTCGGCGAGCCGCTCTTCTATATGGAGGCATACTTTACCGATGCGGACGGGCGGCCCCTGCTGCTCGGACGCCAAAAGATCGTGGGCTCGCGCTACGTGTTCGACATCTAACGTCCATAGATAGAACAACATAGAACAAATTTGGTGAAATGACTTCACGTGCATCGTCGTGCGTGCTATAAATAGGACAACATAGAACGACCGCAGGTATGAGCTGTCGTCGTTCAAAGCCGCCACACAAGGAGGAACATCACCGTGAACGCACATGATCTGGTTCAGGAAATTATCGAGCGCAAGGGCAAGATTGAGAACGTCTTTTGGATCGCCTGCGGCGGTTCGATGATCGACCTGATGCCGGCCAACGAGCTACTCAAGCGCGAGGCCACCACGTTTACCTCGACGGTCTACACGGCACGCGAGTTTTGCCTGATGGCTCCCAAGAGTCTTGGCGAGAAGTCACTCGTCATCGCCTGCAGCCACAGCGGCAACACGCAGGAGGTCGTCGACGGCTGCGAGATGGCGCTGGCCGCCGGCGCCGAGGTTGTCGCCCTCACCGACTGCGAGGGCTCCAAGATCGATAACGGCAAGTGGACCACCTGGGTCTATCCGTGGGGCGAAGGCGTGCCGCAGGCCGAGGTGCCGCAGGGCATCGGCGCCCTGATGGCTGCCGAGCTGCTCGACCAGCAAGAGGGTTACGAGGCGCTTGCCGACATGTACGCCGGCCTTAAGCAGATGGATGCGCTGCTGCCCGCTGCCCGCGAGAAGGTCAACGCCGAGCTAGGCGCCCGTTTTGCCGAGCTCTGCCAGCAGCACAAGTTCTTCTATATCCTGGGTTCCGGCCCCAACTTTAGCCAGACCTACGCTATGGCCATCTGCTCGCTCATGGAGATGCAGTGGCAGCACTGCTGCTACATCCACTCCGGCGAGTACTTCCACGGCCCGTTCGAAGCCACCGCGCCCGGCGTGTTCTACTTTGTACAGCTCGGATCGGGCGAGTGCCGCCCCATGGAGGAACGTGCACTTGCATTCCTCAACACGCACACCGATACGGTCATGGTGCTCGACGCGCTCGAGTACGGCGTGGGCGACGTGCCTGCCAGCGTGCGTTCGTACCTGGAACCGATCTTCTTCTACGCGATGAGCTGCGAGCTGCGCGCCGCCCGCGGCAAGGTCTTCGACCACAGCCCCGAGGTTCGTCGCTACATGGGCATCGAGCAGTACTAAGTAACGGGAAAACCATTCACCTTCGATTCGTAAGGGCACTGCGTGAGCCAAAAAAGCGGGCCGCGCCGGGGTTTTCCGACACGGCCCGCTTAGTATCGCGCTTAGATTCGCAAGGTTGTGGCAGCCAACGGCCTACTTCGCGTCGTATGCTTCGGCATCCCACCAGTCGAGCTGGGCGATGTTGTCGCGGATGTGCTGGCAGCTCTTGTGGAAGCCCTCGAGCTCGTGCTCGGAAAGGTCGAGCGTGTAGACCTCCTCGACGCCCTCGGCACCGATCACGCACGGCAGGGAGGTAAAGATGCCCTCCTCACCATATTGGCCGGTCATGAGCGTGGAGGCGGAAAGCACGGCGTGCTCGTTGTGCAGCACGGCGGCGCAGACGCGCGCGGCGGAGTTGGCGACGGCGTACTCGGTGCACTGCTTGCCCTGGTAGGTCACATAGCCGCCCTTGCGCGCGAGCTCCTCGACCTCCATGTGGTCAAAGGCGTACTTGTCGGGGTTCTCGGCCTGAAGCTCGTTGAGGCTCTTGCCGGCGATGGTCGCAGCCTTAAAGGCAGCCAGCTGGCTAAAGCCGTGCTCGCCGATCATGTAGGCGTCGATGGACTTGGGGCTCACGCCGACCTTCTTGGAGATCTCGGTGCGCAGGCGGGCGGAATCCAGGCCGCAGCCCGAGCCGATGATCTTCTTGGGATCGTAGCCGGTCAGATGCCACAGCTCGGTGCACACGACGTCGCAGGGGTTGGAGATGCTTACGAAGATGCCGTCGAAGCCGGCGTCGACGATGCGCTTGGCAAAGGAGCGGGCGGCGTCGGTGGTAAAGAACAGCTCGCCGTCGCGGTTGCCGGCGGCCAGCGCGACCTTGCCGGCGGCGTTGACGATGACGTCGCAGCAGGCCAGCTCCTCGTAGCGGTCGTAGCAGTTGACGATCTTGGTGTTGTACGGGACAAACGAAAGGGAGTCGCGCAGGTCCTGGACCTCGGACGTCACCTTGGCCTCGTTGATATCGCACAGGTACAGCTCGTCGGCAATGCCCTGCATAAGCAGGCTGTTGGCGACATGTGCTCCTACGTGGCCCTGGCCGACCACACCGATCTTACGCGTCTGGTACATATATGTATCCTTTCGGCCGAGTTTTTCGCGTCGAACCATTGTAGCGTCCAGCTGCCACTTTGCTAGACTAAAGCGCCGTAGATTTTTGGCACATGCCTTAATCTCTACTTTTGGAGTGATTTGGGCCGCTGACGGCATCGCTGGGCGATGTGCTCGCGCGGATAGGGCTGCTCGTTGTACCATAGCTGCAACTGACTCGTAAGGAGCATCCATGCCCATTCGCATCCCCGACGCCCTCCCTGCCGCCGCGCAGCTCGAGAGCGAGAACATCTTTGTCATGACCGAGTACCGCGCGCTGCACCAGGACATCCGTCCGCTGCGCGTGCTCATCCTCAACCTCATGCCCACCAAGATCGCCACCGAGACGCAGATCATGCGCAAGCTCTCCAACACGCCGCTGCAGGTGGAGGTGGACCTGCTGCGCACCAAGACGCACGAGGCCACGCACGTGAGCGCCGGTCACCTGGAGACGTTCTACCGCACGTTCGACGACATCCGCGACATCCACTACGACGGTCTGATCATCACGGGCGCGCCGGTGGAACAGATGCCGTTCGAGGAGGTCGACTACTGGCCCGAGCTGTGTCAGATCATGGATTGGTCCACCACGCACGTGCACTCTACGCTGCACATTTGTTGGGGCGCGCAGGCCGGCCTGTACCATCATTACAGCATCCAGAAGTACGACCTGCCGGCAAAGGCGAGCGGCGTGTTCGAGCATTATCTGGTGAAGCCGCAGAGCCCGCTGGTCCGTGGCTTTGACGACCGCTTCTATGCCGTTCACTCGCGCAACACCGATGTGCGCCGCGAGGACGTGGAGGCCGAGCCTCAGCTCGAGGTCGTGGCCGTGTCCGACGAGGTGGGCCTGTACATCGTCAAGTCGGTCGACAGCCGCCGCTTCTTTGTCTTTGGCCACCCCGAGTACGACACCGACACGCTGCGCCTGGAGTACGAGCGCGACGTGAAGCGCGGGCTCAACCCGGAGGTGCCGGCGCATTACTTCCCAAACGACGACCCCACGGCCGAGCCGCGCAACGTCTGGCGCAGCCAGGCTCAGCTGTTCTACACCAACTGGCTCAACTACTACGTCTACCAGACCACGCCCTACGACCTAGCCCGAGCCGGCGAGGAGCACTAGGCTGCCGAGAGACGCGCCGGCATTTAGGCGCTGATGATGTTGGGTAGCGGCAGGTCGTGGGCGTCGGCGGGGACGCGGTCGACGCGTTGCTCCTCAAAGGCGATGCCGATGATGTGGCACGATGCCGAGAGCGTGGGCAGGTAGCGGTCGTAGCAACCGCCGCCGTAGCCCAGGCGCGCGCCGGTTTGATCGAAGGCCACGAGCGGCGCAACAATCATGTCGAATGCTTCGGCAGGCACGATAGGGAAGCGGCTGCTGTCGATGTCCGTGGCTGCGAAGGCCCGCGTGGGGTGGACGATAAACGGTGCCACGGACGCATCGTCGGCGGCAACTGCCCGCATGCACATGCGCTGGCCACAAGCTGCGGCATCAATTGCCGAGAGCGTGCACGGATAGGCCACGCGCCAGCCGCGTTTGGCGGCCGCAGCGGCAAACGCGGCAGGGTCTGCCTCGGAACCCATTGCGGCATAGACGGCAACGGTGCGCGACGCCGCGGCATCCAAGCGATCCGACAGCTCAACCAGCCGTGCACAGATATCAGCAGACTTCGCTGCCCGCACATTCAAATCGAGAGCATCGCGCCGAGCAATCACCGCCCTCCGCAACTCAGCCTTATCCATCCCAGCCTCCTCTAGCAAACCTGCCAAAAAGGGACAGGTTTATTTTGGCAGGTTTTATCTGGGCAAACAGCGAAAACCACCACGAAGGGAACACAGGCACCCTCGTAGTGGTTTTGATGGCGACTCGTCTCTATTACAACGCCGCGGCGATTGCTTCGGCCACAAATTTGTTAAGCGATTCACCCTTCTTTGCCGCCGCCAGTGCTGCCTGCTTGTGAAGCTCGGAGCCTGTTCTCACATTGAATGAGCCCTTAAAAGCCCGCTCTGGTTCCTTGCCCTTTTCGGCACAAAAATCAAGGTAATCGTCGACGGCGTCGTGGAAGCATCGCTCCACTTCTTCAACCGTGGAGCCTTCAAATACAATTGCGTCCCTAATGCCGGCGACCATACCTGTCAGCACGTGCTGTTCGGCATCGAACTCGACCGGGGCGAAATAACCCTTGTAAGCCAAAACGTTACTCATGGCTGCCTCCGACATCTTGTAGAAATCGAACGATGTTTCGGATGGTCCCCGCTGTCAATTCGTCAGATGGATGAGGCGCGTGCATTACGAACATCCTGCCATCTGATGGCCTGTAGAAGCGAACGCGCGATCCGGATGTCTTGCCTTTGCTGTCCATTTCAAAGCCATATGAAGCCATGACTTTTAAAAAATCCGCATACCGATAAGTTGAAGGGCAGCTAAACAGTTGGGCGATGAGTTTATCGGATCGAGTCATCCCGCCTCACATTCTGCAACTATATTCTAGTTGCAATTTCAGGTCGTTGCAAGCACCTCTACTATAGAACATGTGTGCGTATAGAACAAGTGTTCGAACTACCACGAAGGGCGCCTGTGAACTGCGCCCTTCGTGGTAGTTTTGCTTGCCGTGCCTTAGCCCAGCAGGTCGACTACGTTAAAGCCGGCGTTGCTCTTGGCGATGACGTCTCGGCCGCCAAAGACGCAGGTGGGCGACTCGGCTGCGATGCGCGTCACGTCGGCGCCGAGCGAGCGCAGCTCACCGGGCGTGGCGGCGAGCATCTGGGCGCGACGCTCCTCGCGTGCGTGCGGATCGAGCCCGGCCAGGTAGGTCGTGTTGCGGCGCTTGGTGAGCGCGTACGGCTTCACCGGCGCGTCCATGCCGCTCACGCAGCTCACGATAAAGCCCTCAAAGGCGGCCTTGTCGGGCCCAAAGCTGCCAAGCCATGCACCCGCGCGCTCCACGCGCTCAATCGAAGGATCGATCGCCGGGTCGCGGTAGGTGTAGAACGCCGTCTGACGCTCGCCGGCTGCGCGGAATCCGCAGCCGTACGCACCGCCCTTCACGCGAATCTCGTTCCACAGGTAGTCGTAGGAGAGCGCGTTGGCAGCCACGGCCCAAGCGCCTGTCACGTCAATGCCCAGGCGACGCGGATCGCACGCACGCGCGGCAAAGCAGATGTCGCTGGGGATGACAAAAGCCTCGTGGCGGTCGCACGGCGTCGGCACCACGAGCGCGTCGCGGCCGGCATCGGCGCCGTCGCCAGCTCCCAGTCCCAAGTCGCCCGCGGCGGCCCAGTACGCGTTAAAGTCCTCATCGCTGCCGGTAAAGCTCGCCAGGCAGCCGTCGGCCACAAAGATGCGGCCTGCCAGCTCGGCAAGCTTGGCACGCAGGCCGTCCAGGCGCTCGTCAAAGTGGTCGAGCAAATCGCGCAGGAACAGGTAGAAGTCTACGCCCGAGAGCTGCTCACGCACCACGGCCGAAGGCGAGCTGTAGCTCATCGCGCGACCGAGCGCCGCCGAGTGGCCGTTGTTGATAAAGCCCTGCTCAAGCCCAATACGAATCTGCGTGAGCACGTCGCGCACGCGGTCGGCATCGGCGTCCGCCAGCAATGTGCTCGACCACACCTCGTGCGGCAGGCTTGCCAGCGCATCGATCTTCTCGGACAGGGCGCCGGCGCTTACCAGCAGGTAGGGGCGCACACCGTCCACGTCGGGCTGGGTCATGACCTCGGTCGTAAAGCTCAAAAAGCCAAGCTTGCCGGCGAGCAAGTTGTCGAGCTCCTCGGCCGAGTGCTCGCTCGTGGGCAGCTGCTTGAGCAGGCGGCAGAGCAGCGTTACATAGGGCAGGTCCTCAAACGCGACGCAGCTCAGGTCGAAATACTGCATGGCGTAGGCCAAGCGGTTGGTGGGAATGTCGTGGCGCAGGCAGGGGATGGGCGCAGTCGTGTCCACAACGAGCGGCGGCTCGGGGCGCGCCTCGCCAATGTCGGATACACGCAGGCGCGGCAGCGTGGCCTTGTCCTCGGGCGTGTCCTCGGCCTCCTGCGCGGCACGCAGCACGGCCGTGCGCTCGACCACGTCGGCCAGCTCGGCATCGGTCATGGCATCGCGCTTGGCTGCCAGCTCGGCGGCCTCGGCGCTCTCCGAACCCTCGGCGGCGTCAACCGGCACCAGCTCGACCAGCGCCATGTGGTCGTTTTCCAGCACCAGCTCGCGCAGCAGGTCCTCAAAGTAGCTGCCGTCCAGCTCGCCACGAAGCTCCTCGTACACCGGGCCGTACTTGAGCGCCAGCGTCGCGGCGTCGTCATCGTAGAGCCACGTGCTCAGCGCGTCGCACGCAATGGCCACGCCGTCGGCGATACCGTAGTCGCGCTGGCGCAGGTCGTATTCGTTGCTGCTGATGATGGCTTCCAGGCGCTCGCGCGGAACGCCATGCTCGCATAGGTCGCGGCAGGCGTCCTGGAACACGCGGCGCAGCTCGCGCGCCACGCCGGGCTGTGCGTTTTGCAGCATGATGAGCTCGTAGGGCTGCAGGCACTCGGCAGCGGTGTAGCTCACCACGTTGCCGCCCAAGCCGGCAGCCAGAATGGCCTTCTTAACCGGCGCTTCGTTGGAGCCCAGCAGCGCCTCGAACAGGATATCCGCCGCGATCGTGCGTTTGCGGTCGAGTGCGCTGCCCAGCACCAGGCCCAGGCCCACCAGGGCGTTCTCGGGTGTGGTGGCCATCTCGACGCGCTTGTACTCGCAGGTCACGGGTGCCTGCACGCCCAGCGGATTGGGCGCCAGCGTGGACGGGTCCTCGCCGGCGGCAACGGCTGCGTCCATGCGGCGGCTTGCGGCGCTCGGCTGCGACAGGTAGCGCTCGTTCAAAAAGGCTAACGCGCGGTCCACGTCCAGGTCGCCGTAGAGCGTGATGTAGGAGTTGGAAGGATTGTAGTGGCGCGCGTGCGTGTCCAGGAACTGCTCGTAGGTGAGCGTGGGAATCGCGCGCGGGTCGCCACCGCTCTCGTGCGCATAGGCGGTGTCGGGATAGAGCGCGGCGTTGACGGCGTCGTCAAGCACGCT
Source organism: uncultured Collinsella sp. (assembly GCA_900542965.1). Lineage (GTDB taxonomy): Bacteria > Actinomycetota > Coriobacteriia > Coriobacteriales > Coriobacteriaceae > Collinsella. The sequence goes on along the minus strand of UQPY01000013.1, from coordinate 5,935 downwards.
CATGGGGTCGGACAGCGCGCCCTTCATCTCGTTGAACACCACGCCGTTATAGCGCAGCGTGCCCTCGCGCAGGCTCGCGGAGCTGTCGCCGTCCTCGCCCTCGGCGCCCTCCGGCAGGTCCAGCTCGTAATGCCAGCCCTCCTGCTCAAAAATGGTGGGTTTGGTATAGATGGCCGGGTTGAACACCGCGTCCAGGTACACGTCCATCAGGTTGTACAGGTCCTGCTCGTTGGTGGTGGCAACGGGGTAGATGGTCTTGTCGGGGTAGGTCATGGCGTTGAGGAACGTCTGCATGGAGCTCTTGATCAGGTCCACGAACGGTTCCTTGACGGGGAACTTGGCCGATCCGCACAGCACCGAGTGCTCAAGAATATGGAACACGCCGGTGGAATCGGCCGGCGGCGTTTTAAAGCCAATGGCAAAGGCCTTGTTTTCGTCGTCGCACGCGAGGTACAGCAGGCGAGCACCCGATGCGGTGTGGCGCAGCACGTAGGCGTCAGAGTCGAGCTCGGGCACGGTCTCGCAGCGCTCGACGGCAAAACCGTGACAGATGGTACCGGGCACCAGCAGCGCGGCGGCAGCGGTGCGAGGGTCGGTTGAGGTGGTGGGCATATGCAGTCTCCTTTGACGCCCCAGCGGGGGCGAATCGAGTCGAATCCTCGAGAGTATACCCATATGGGGCCGCAGCTCTGCGGCGAACTGGCGGTTATGCCGATGGGAAGTCGATGCGTCCTGGCCGCCTGTCGAACGAGAGTGGAAAATCGGACGGACGAGAGTGGATATTTGGACGCAAATTGAATGAGAGTGGATTTTCGGACGGAATCAGCCTCAAAACGCCCAAAAACCGTCCGAAAATCCACTCTCGATTCCCGACCGTCCATCACTCATGCATTTCTCGTCTCTCATTCGTCACTAATACGAGAGATAACTGAAAGACGAGAGATAAATATGAGAGATAACTGAGCAGCAAAGAGACAAGCAATCATGGTATTGTCTCAATATTGATTGTTCTACCAGCAAAAATATGTTTAAATGAAACAGATGGCAGACATCTTATCTTTCATCTCTCATTTATCTCTAATATGAGAGATAGCAGTAAGATGAGAGATAATTACGAGAGATAACTGAGAGACGAAGGAAATCTATTCGCGGCATTCTCCGCCGGGCCGAGCGAAGGGACGTGCAGATGAACGAAAACGAGCTGGCCGGTCTGCTCGAGTCATTAAAGCGCATGGGCTCGGACGATCTTAACGTCGAGGTCAAGGAGAGCGCCACGATGCTTTCCCGCGACGTATGGGAAACGGTTAGCGCATTCGCGAATACCGCTGGCGGAATTATCGTGCTCGGCGTGAGCGAGCGCGCGGGCTTTGTTCCAGTTGCAAACTTTGAGACCGAGAAGGTGCTCAACCAATTCGTGGCGGGCATGGGCGATGCCGGCGGTCGCGGAAAGCTGGCCAATCCGCCCAAATACACGATCGAGCGAGTGGAGCTTCAGGGCGTCATCGTTCTCGTCATTACGATTGAGGAGCTCGATCCGTCGAGCAAGCCCTGCTATGTCATAGAGCGGGGCGCCCAGGGCGGCAGCTACAAGCGCATCGATGACAAAGATGTGCCGCTTTCATCGACCGAGGTGCTCGCATTGGCGTCATACGGTCGAGCGACTCCGAGCGATCGCGACGCGGTGGCGGGTGCGGGCGCGGACGATCTCGACGAGACGCTGGTCGACCGTACGATAGATCGGGCTTTCTCGTTGACGCCCCGGGCAATGCGCGGCGCGCCGGACAAACAAACGAAACTGGAGCGCCTAAATATCCTTGATTCCCAGGGCAATGTCACCAAGGCTGGACTCCTAGTTGTGGGCACCTACCCTCAGCAGTTCTATCCCAAGCTCTTCATTGACGTGGCTGTCCATGCGGGAACTCAGAAGGGCATGGCGGGGTCGCTGAGATTCATGGACCGCACAATCTGTGAGGGAACGTTGGGCGAGATGATCTCGGATGCCGTCACAGCCGTCGCCAAGAATTTGCGGCGAACCTCGACCGTCCAAGGCGTCTCGCGTGTCGACTCGCTTGAGATTCCCGAGGAGGTTCTGCGCGAGGCAATCGCCAACGCCGTAATCCATCGAGAATACGGGGATCGGTTCTGTGGACAATCGATTGCCGTCGACGTCTTTGACGATCGTGTCGAGGTGACGAATCCTGGCGGCCTTTACGGGGGAAAGACTCGCGAGAACTTGTTTGACGGCAGCTCCCGATGCCGTAACGCGACGCTTGTGAAGCTCATGTCGATTGTTCCGCTGCCGGATGGCGCAGGTTCGCCGGCTGAGGGCAATGGCTCGGGCATCCCGATGATGATCGATGCCATGCGCGCGCATGGTCTGGCCGAGCCCCTGTTCTGCCTGGGATTCGATCGGTTCAAGGTCGTACTTTACCGTTCAAAGATCGAGCCGGTCGATCATGGCGGGGGCTTAATTGTGACGGCACTCAAACACTACGGCGAGCTGGGGACGCGCGAGCTGGCAGAGCACACAGGGCTCACAATTTCCCAGGTTAGGTCGCGCGTCAACGCGCTCATTGCTCAAGGCGAGCTTGAGCCCACGGCGCCGGCGACGAGCCGCAACCGCAAGTATCGACTGTCGGAGCGCGTGGGATAGATGCGTTAGTGGACGAGGCGACCCAATAATCGACCCTCGATTGGCGTCCATTAAGGTAAAGCGGTTGTTGTCCAGTCGACGGTGATGCTAAAGACTCGGCTTACGCCGGCATGGCCCCGAACCCGTCTATCAAGAACAGCCTAAGAACCAGCTTGATGGCATTTCCCGGTTTGACTTCGGCCGTGCCAAAGACGTGGCGCTCGGCGAGCTCGCTGCAGTATGCATAGATGTCGCGGATAAGGTCCGCGCCCGAAAGCGTAAACATGTAGCCTGCGTCCGAAAGCGCATTGGGCGCGGCGGGCAACTTGGCCATGTGGCAGAACGTTTGCAGGTCGGGCGCCATAGCGTCCTGGTAGCCAAGATGGTTGCCGTCTTCTTGTGCGGCGAGTTCCAGCTGGCGTACTCGATCCAGCGCCACTGCCAGCACAAAGCTCGGCGTAGGCGCATTGACGTCCTGAGTGGTCGCCACAAGCCTGCCCGCTGCCTGCGTGACAAGCCAAGCGACCTCGCGCTGGCAACGCACGGCCTTGCGCGTAACCGGCTTGATGGACGAAGAAGAAACGCTTCCCTTAGGCGGATTCGAAACAGCCACAAGAACCTCCCATGAACAATCCGGCCCAACAAGCCCGGATGAAACACGTGCTACATCAGTATACAGGGAAGTGGGGCAGCGGGGTACAAACGCGCCAGCGGCAAACCGAGAGCATCAACGATGTGCCGATCGCGGAATGAGATCTCGTAATAATTGACTCTCGGCCATATTATTGAGGGGCATGACTCGCGTTCGTATGGTTGTAGGTGCTGGCGATGAGCGACATTGACCTTGCTGTTCCGTTGATGGATGGACCAAGCTATGACCGCGCCTGCAGTCTCGTGCCTTCTGAATACGTTGAGGCATGGGAGTGGTTTCTGGATGAGGAACAGCGCGGCGGCGTTTGGACCAGCCTTCCGCACCACACCAAGGAAGATAGCCCTCAGTATCAGTATCGTTTGAGAATTGGCTCGGACTTCTTTCCCGTAACGCGGGATTCAGGGATCTTCTGGCCGGGCCAGGATCGGGTGAAGCAAGATCCCAATAAGATCTTTGCGCTTTCGGTCCATAACTCTAAAAAGAGCTTCTACACCGATGTGCCTCCGCTCTATTTGGACGATGGTACGTGGGTCATTAAGTACTCGGTTCAAGCGCCGGGTACCGTTGGTTTTCGAGACCAGAATTACAACCGTAAAATGCTCAACTGCATGGAATGTGGCGTTCCGGTCGGAGTCATATTTGCAACCGAGGTGGGCTATAAGGTGCTCGGCCTTGCGTTTGTTGAGCGGTTCGAGCCCGAAAACGGATGGTTTGTTCTGCACGGTCCTGTTCATAAAGGCGGACCGGACCCTCGTTTTGCACCCGACATGAGTTATCTGAAGCACATGCCCGTCGATATTGAGTTTGCCGGACAGGGTGCGACCGACGACGAAAAGGTCCGCTATGCGTTAAGGCGCGAGCGATTGGGGCAGCAATGGTTCCGCAAGCAGCTCGTTGCCGCCTATGACGGACGTTGCGCGGTGTCGGACTGCGGCGTCAGCGAAGCTCTGGAGGCTGCACATATCGAGAATTACTCGGGACCCAAATCGCAGGTTGCCAGCAATGGCATTCTACTTCGGCGCGATCTTCATTCCCTATTTGATGCTCACCTGATTTCGTTTGAGCCTGTTTGCGGCGAATATCGGCTGTGCGGATCGTACCTGCTGGATAAGACCGGCTACGCTTCCTTTGCGGGTGCGACGCTAAGGCAGCCGAATGAGCGTCAGTGGCGACCCAATACGGTGTTTCTTGAGGCCCATCGCATTGAGTTCGATCGCTCGGAAAAGAAGCGTGAAAAGGCGGGGCTTCTGCCGTATTAGCGTATTTGGCTTTGGCATTCTTTGACGATCGTGTTGTTTGATCGGATCGCGTGGCGATGCAATCTCGCGCCCGCCCGCCGGTGCATGCTCTTCCTGTTTTGTATAGCGAGAGGGGAGCGTGTATGAGCTGGCGAGGCGATATTGCGATGGGGAAGTACGGAAAACTGCCGTGTGCCCTTATAGACAACAATATGTTTCCGAGCGTAGAGGTTGATTGCGGGTCGTTTGTCGTCACCTGCCCTTGCTGCGGCTCGCAAATACCGTGTCTCGACATTCGGTTCATCGATGCGCGCGACAGACTCAGCGACGAAGTGAGAAAACGGACAGGCGTTCATATGCCGGTGTATCCGGAGAAATGCCCTGTTTGTGGCCTCGATATCGTGTATGACGCCGGCGACGAGGGATAGGTGATGCGGAGGAGCTGGCTGTGAAGGCTTCTCCGTCTCTACAAATAAATCCCCTCACCGAGTTGCCTGTGGAACTCGGCGTGATGGTCGCGTGCCCAGGTAAAGAGCGCCTGGTCAAAGTCGGTACGCGCGGCCGGGACGCCAAAGACGCCGGCAACTTCGACGCGCACAAACTCCAGTGCCGGCAGCTTGTTGATGGCAGTGAGGGCAAATGGGGACGAGGGCTCCTCGAACAGATAGCGGCTGCCTTGCAGCGCGTCGCAACTGGTGCACGTGTTGCCGAGCGACGGGGCTTTGGAGGCTCGCGCGCCTACGGGCTTGTAGCCGCAGCGCTTATGAAGGTAGTCGCGGATCTCGCCTGGCACGCAGCCAAGAGCGGGCACGATGGCGAGTGCGTTGGCGTTGGCCGTGTCGATGGCAATGTACCCGGCTTCGTTGGGCGCGTGCGCGATGACGATGCTCTCGTCGTTATCGGCTCGATAGGGAATGCCGAAGGCCGCGACCGAGGTCTCTTTGTGACACTTCCAGCACTCGCGCTTGCCCAGTACTAGATATATATACGGCGCTGAGGGGTCGGATCGGTCAACACCGGGCAGCCACTCGGCAAAGGGTTCGGGGTTGACGCCGCTGGGTACATACCAGATCTTCTTGGTCCGGTCCCATTTGGCGCCCAGCGCCTTGGCTTCTTCTTTGTGCGAAAAGGGGACATCGAGCTCGGTGCGCATGGCGGCTCCTTGGTGCTGCAGGTGCAAGTGGCTCAAGGATACCGCAGGGCACAGACATCGCGGCGTTTTGCTGAGAAGTTGCGGTGCGGACTGATTGGTTATGCCGATGGATAGATCGGCAAGTAGATGGTCGGCTTTTGGCTAGTTGGGCGGTTGGAACTGCCAGCGGATTTAGCGACATAAAACAAAACAGCCCAGAGGACATAGCCTCTGAGCTGCGAACATTTGGTGGGCGTTAGAAGATTTGAACTTCTGACCTC
>UQPY01000012.1 GCA_900542965.1 uncultured Collinsella sp. | reverse complement strand
GGCTCGGAGATGTGTATAAGAGACAGGAGCCGTACGCTTGACTTGAAGAAGGGGGAGGCCTCGCGGTCTCCCCCTTTTTTGCGTTTTATAGAGAGCTGTAATACAAGAACTCGCCTTCTTTTAGCTTGTCTTACTGTTTGGCTGTATTTTGAGTCCTTCTTTTGTATTTGCGCGATAATAACTCCCATTGGCTTTAGGGAGGACTTGATGTTTACCGTATTTGTCTTGGGCAATATTGCTTCGGGTAAGTCGACTGCCTGCCGCTATCTCGAATCTCATGGCGCCATGCTTATCGATCTGGACGAGCTTGCCAAATCGCTGTATGTGCCAGGCTCCGATATCGTCAATGCCCTCGCGGAAGAATTTGGCTGGGATATTTTGGACGAGGAGGGCGGCGTTCGCCGTAACATCCTCGCTTCTCGAGCTTTTGTTTCTCCTGATGCGGTCGCGAGGCTCAATAGCATTGTGCACCCCGTTCTCATTGAGCAGCTGTCACTGAGGATTCTTGATCCGGTTTGCTGCACGGTTTCGTCCCCCCGTTATCCCTTTGCGGTTGTCGAGGTTTCTGCCCCGACTGGTTTTGAGGATGCTTTTGGCCTGGCTGATGAAATTCTGGTCATCAGCGCCCCTTTGTCAGTTCGTCGCGAGCGCGCTATTCAACGTGGTATGGAGCCATCTGATTTCGATGCCCGTTCTGCTTGCCAGCCCGATGAGTCTGCGCTGTGCAATCTCGCTACAACGGTGATTGATAATGCCGCAGGCGATAATTCGCTCTTTGAGCAGCTTGACTCTTGGCTTGCGCGCCGTGGGTTCGGGGATGTAGTGGATAAGGAGGAGACCGATGTCTAAGACACGTTTCTTTTCGTGGTATCGCCTTATACCGCTGACTTCCGTTTTTGTCTTCGGCCTTATTTCGTTCGTCTACTCGTATGCTCCTGCTGTTTTCTTTAAGCCGCTGTATCCGATTGACTACGAGGCATATGTAAAGCAATCCAGTATTTCGCATAATCTGGATCCGTATCTGGCGTGCGCTGTCATTAAGTCTGAATCGAATTGGGATCCCAAGGCCGAATCGAATCAGGGTGCTCAGGGATTGATGCAGCTGATGCCCGTGACTGCTCAGGATATGATCGCCAAGGGCCTTGTCGACGGGGACGAGTATTCTGCCGATAACCTGAACGACCCCGCTTCGAATATTGAATTTGGGTGCGCGTACCTCTCGTACCTGCTGACATATTTCAATGGCTCGACGGATAGCGCTATTGCTGCTTACAATGCCGGAATGGGCAATGTCGATGGGTGGGCGCAGCAAAACACATCACTCCATAATGCGATTACCTTCCCCGAGACGCAAGCTTATTTGATTCGTGTCAATAATGCCTGGGTTCGCTATAAGACCCTCTATCCCGACCGGTTCGTATAGGACTATGCCTGCCGCCTGCGTATACTGCAGATGTATGAGTTAGGAGTATCCATGGCGGATTTTGAAGTTGAGCGTGTTGGTGGAGAACTCAAGCGCTTTGGCGTTGAGGGCTCTGAGGTGCCGTTTGAGGTCGTGTCTCCCTATGAGCCTGCAGGTTCCCAGCCGAAGGCCATTGAGTCGCTTGTACAGGGTGTGAGGGACGGAGACCGCTATCAGGTTTTGCTTGGCGTGACCGGTTCGGGCAAGACCTTTACCATGGCCAAGACCATCGAAGCTCTCGGTAAGCCAACGCTGGTCATGGCCCCCAACAAAACCCTCGCCGCCCAGCTTGCGAGCGAGCTCAAAGAATTCTTTCCCAACAACGCCGTGGTCTACTTCGTCTCGTACTACGACTACTATCAGCCCGAGGCGTATGTGCCGCAAAGCGATACATATATCGAGAAAGACTCCTCGATTAATGAAGAGGTCGAGATGCTGCGCCATCAGGCGACCGCGTCACTGCTCTCTCGACGCGATGTGATCGTTGTCGCATCGGTCTCGTGTATCTATGGCATTGGCTCTCCTGAGGACTATGCGGGTCTGGCTCCAAACGTCGACAAGAAGGTGCCGCTCGAGCGCGATGACTTTATCCATGCACTTATCGACATTCAATATGATCGCAATGACTATGACCTGGCACGCGGCACGTTCCGCGTGCGCGGCGATGTTGTCGACGTGTATCCGCCTTATGCCGAGCATCCGTTGCGGTTTGAGTTCTTTGGCGACGAGGTCGAGCTGATTGCCGAGATCGATGAGGTCACCGGTGAGATGCTTCGTGAGTACGAGGCCATCCCCGTATGGCCGGCATCGCACTACGTGACCGAGAAGCCGAAGGTCAAGGCGGCTCTGAAATCGATCAGCGAAGAGTGCGAGAAGCGCGTGGCGGAGCTCAAGGCGACCGACAAGTTGCTCGAGGCGCAGCGTCTGCAGCAGCGCACCGATTATGATCTTGAGATGCTCGAGACGATGGGCTTTTGCAACGGCATCGAGAACTACTCGCGTCATCTGGACGGTCGCAAGCCGGGTGAGCCGCCGTTTACCCTGATCGATTACTTTCCTAAGGACATGCTCTGTATCATCGACGAGAGCCATGTGACGGTGCCGCAGATCCGCGGCATGCATGAAGGCGACCGCTCGCGTAAGGTAACGCTGGTGGAACACGGTTTTCGCCTGCCCTCGGCACTCGATAATCGCCCGCTTCGTTTCGATGAGTTTGAGGCAAGGATACCCCAGTTTATCTATGTTTCGGCCACGCCGGGCGACTACGAGCTGCGGGTGAGCCAAAACGACGTGGAGCAGATTATTCGTCCGACCGGTCTGCTCGACCCCAAGATCGATGTGCGTCCGGTTCGTGGGCAGATTGACGATCTTGAGGACGAGATTCGCGAGCGCGTTGCCCGCAAGGAGCGCGTGCTGGTGACCACGCTCACCAAGCGCATGGCCGAGGACCTGACCGACCATCTGCTTGATGCCGGCATTAAGGTCAATTACATGCACTCCGATACAGCGACGATGGACCGTGTCGAGATCCTGCGAACGCTGCGCGAGGGCAAGATCGATGTTCTCGTTGGCATCAACCTGCTTCGCGAGGGCCTAGACCTTCCCGAGGTCTCACTGGTGGCAATTCTCGATGCCGATAAGGAAGGCTTCTTGCGCAACCGCCGTTCGCTGATTCAGACGATTGGCCGCGCGGCCCGTAACGCCGATGGCGAAGTCATCATGTATGCGGACGTTGTGACCGATTCGATGAAAGAGGCCATCGAGGAGACGCAGCGCCGTCGCGAGATTCAGATGGCATATAACGAAGAGCATGGCATTGTGCCCAAGACGGTACGCAAGGCCATCAACGACATCTCAAGTTTTATTGCCGAGGCCGAAAAAACCGTGGGTTCCAAGGGGCGCTCGAAGGGCGACTCTCTTGGCCATGGCGCATTCTATACGCCCGATGAGTCGGGCGAGGGTGGCGTGCCGGAAACGGTGGCGCCCGAGCAGACACTTGCGGAGCAGTTGGAAGAACTGCCGCATGACGAGCTTGTGCGGATCGTCGAAACCATGGAAGAGGATATGCGTAACGCTTCTGCCGCCATGGACTTTGAGGAGGCGGCGCGCCTGCGCGATGCCGTCGTTCAGATTCGGGCGATGCTCGAGGGTGCGTCTGAGGACGAGACGATTGAGCGCTTACGTTCGCAGGCCCGCAAGGGTTCCACGTTCGCATCGGGCAGAAAACGCCAGGGTGCACGGTTTAAGAAATAGCGAACATGCCCCGAGTTCCCTGCGGAGCTCGGGGCATGCGTCTTTTGCGCGCTGGAATTCGTGCGTTAGAGGTCTGCGATCAGGGCTTCGGCACAACGAATGCCGTCGGTGGCGGCGCTCATGATGCCGCCGGCATATCCAGCTCCCTCACCGCAAGGGTAGAGGCCCGGGGTCGACACGGCATGGCATGTTCGGTCTCGGGTGACGGTGACCGGTGAGCTCGAGCGAGTCTCCACACCGGTAAGAACAGCATCGGAGCGGTCGTAGCCTCGTAGCTTTTTTCCGAGTAGGGGAAGTCCTAGGCGGAGCGACTCGACGATATGCTGCGGCAAGGCTTCGTCAATTGCCGTCCAGGTCACACCGAGCGGATAGGTGGGCTTTACCTTTCCGGGTGCCTTGCTGGCACGTCCTGCGAGGAAATCTCCGACGAGCTGTGCCGGTGCGTTCCAGTTGGAACCGCCCAGGCGATAGGCGGCCGCCTCGCAGGCACGCTGGAGCTCGATGCCGGCGAGCGGGTCATCGTTGGGAAGGTCCTCGGGTGTGACGTTAACGAGCAGGGCGGCATTTGCGTTGCGTCCGTCGCGGGCATTGAGACTGGCGCCGTTGACGCACAGGTGGCCCTGCTCGGAAGAGGCGGCGACAACCTGCCCGCCGGGGCACATGCAAAACGAGAACACGCTGCGGCCGTTGGGAAGATGGGCGACGAGCTTGTAAGGGGCTGCTCCGAGGGCAGGATGTCCCGCCGAGGCTCCGTATTGGACTCGGTCGATGTCGCGCTGCGGATGCTCGATGCGAACGCCCATGGCAAAGGTCTTTTGTGCGAGGGCCACGTTGTGGCCCTTAAGGAGCTCAAAAATATCGCGAGCAGAATGCCCGCAGGCGAGGATGAGGTGCTTTGTCTCGATTGGCTCACAAGCGGCGTCTTGGGACGATTGGACATCAATACCGGTGATGGCGCCAGACGCGTCGATGCGAATGTCGACGAGCTTCGTTCGATAACGGACGACACCTCCGAGCTGCTCGATGCGCTGGGATATAGCGGTGACAACCGTGGGAAGGATGTCGGAGCCAATGTGCGGCTTGGCATCCCACAGAATATCGCGGGGCGCACCCGCCTCGACGAAGGTTTCGAGGATAAGGCGATGGGCGGGATTTTTGGTTCCCGTATTGAGTTTGCCGTCCGAGAAGGTTCCCGCGCCGCCCAGGCCAAACTGGATATTGCTCTCGGGGTCGAGGATGCGCTCCTTTAGAAAGAGATCGATCGCCTGCGAGCGGCGAAATGCCGGGTCGCCGCGCTCGATGAGCAAGGGCTTAAGACCTGCTTCGGCGAGCGTAAGCGCAGCGAAAAGGCCGGCGCATCCGGCGCCGACAACGACAGGGCGTTCTTGAGGTGCGTCGGAGGCGGGGGAGGGGAATGAAGGCTCATCGTCTTCTATCGCGCGTACGCGCGAGTGGTCACGCTCGGCAACGCTGTCGACCGCTTCTCGCTCGAGGTGGGGACTAGTCAGCTCAACACGAAAGCTCAGGATAAAATGGACGTCTCGTTTTTTGCGAGCGTCGATTGACTTGCGGTGGAGCTCGATGGACTTGATCTCGGAGTCCTTGCAACGTAAGACGCGCTTGGCGACTCGCTTGCCAACAATGAGGCAGGCATTTTCATCGCCGGCTTCATCGAGCGACGCGTTGACTTGGGTGATTTCGATCATCGAGGTCTCCTTAGAGGCAAGAAAGAGGCCGTCCGGTATCCCAGACGGCCCGAATGCGTTTTTGATTATAGACTGCGCGGCTACAGGCTGCTTGCAGCGCGAATGCCCGAGATCCAGGCCCACGCAAGGTTAAAGCCTCCGCAATCGGCGTCGATGTCGAGCGCTTCACCGCAGACGTAAAGCGGGGCGTCGACAACGCTGCGCGCGCGTAGGCTGGGTGTTGAGATGCTCTCGACAGATATGCCACCACGCGTGACCTGCGCTGAGCGCTCCTCGGCTGTTCCCTCGACGAGCAACTTAAAGTGTTTGAGGATCGAGACCAGGTGGATGACATCGTTGGAGCCTGGATGGCACTGCTCGAACGCTGTGCAGACGACGCGGGAGAGTTGCGGGGCGAGCATGCCGTCGAGCCAACGGGGATCGCGGGGCGAAAAGCCGCCGAGCAGCTCAACGCGCCGGTTGAGCATATCGAGCAACTCGTCTTTGGAGAGGTCGGGGAAAACGTCGAGCAGGATCGTATCGCCGTGCTGGATACGACGAGAGAGGTTGAAGACAGCGACGCCCGAGATACCGAAGGTTCGAAACAGCACCTCACCGTCTTCGTGCCAGAGCTCATTATGATTGCGGGCGAGCGTCAAGCGGGCACGGACGCGCAGGCCATCCAACGTTTTGAGTGCCGCCCGATCGCCAACGACCGTTGCCGATACGGGGCAGAGGATGGGGCGCAGCGAAGTGAGGGGGAGGCGAAACGTATCGGCGATACCGGTGGGTTTGCCGCCCGTAGCGATAATTACGGCATGTGCCTGCAGGGCCTCGTTCTTGCGAGGGACATCGGTGAGCGCTTTCCGAAGCGAGCGGAGCTCCGATTTTCGGTCATCGTGCTTTTTTGCCTTGAGTGCCCGCGCTGGACGGTCTATTTGGAGTGCCCAGCCTTCGGAAGCTTTGTGCGCCGAGGCAACGTTGGCTCCGCAGATTAAGGTGATGCCTAGGCGGTCGCAAACGCTGAGAAGCGCGTCGCGCACCGATTCGGCGCGAAGGGAGCGCGGGTACAGCCGGCCTTCCTCGGAGGTTGTCATGATGCCCAGCGAGGAGAAGAAACCCATAAGCTCTTGTTCGGGCTGGGGGCCCATAACGGATTCGACGAATGCGGGGTGGTTATACCGCTGTGGATCAATCGATTCGTTGGAGAGGTTGCAGCGGCCGTTGCCGGTCGCAAGGAGCTTAAGGCCGCAGGCGACATCGCGCTCAACGATGCAGACGCTTTTGCCAGCGCGTGCGGCCGTAATGGCGGCGGCGAGGCCTGAAGCCCCGCCGCCGATTACCAGGACGTCATAGAAGGCGCTCGTGTTCACTTAGGCCTCGTCGGTCTCGTGCGGGGTAATGGCCTCGACGGCAGAGACTGCCTTGGGCAACATGCCATCGGGCAGTGCGGTCTCGACCTCGCCCTTATCGCAGGCCTCGGCGAGTGCCGGATTAATGGGAAGCTTGCCCAAGATGTCGAGGTTATAGCGCTCTGCGACCTCGGGGAGCTTGCTCTTGCCAAAGACCTCGATCTTCTTGCCGCAGTCGGGGCACTCAATATAGCTCATGTTCTCGACAATGCCCAGAATGGGGACGTTCATCTTCTCGGCCATGTTGACCGCCTTGGCGACGATCATCGAGACCAGATCCTGCGGGCTCGTGACGATGACGATGCCGTCGACGGGCAGCGACTGGAAGACGGTGAGCGCGACGTCGCCTGTTCCCGGAGGCATGTCGACCAGCAGGTAGTCGATGGGGCCCCACGAGGTCTCGCTCCAGAACTGCCTAATGGCGCCTGCGATGACCGGACCGCGCCAAAGGACGGGGTCGGTCTCGTTTTGGAGCAGCAGGTTGGAGCTCATGACCTTGACGCCGTGCTCGGAGATTTCGGGCAGCATAAGGTTGCCAAGGGCATGGACGTGGCGTCCGCTCATACCGAACATCTTGGGGATAGAGGGACCGGTAATGTCGGCATCGAGGACGCCGACCTTGTGGCCGTGACGGGCAAGCTCGGTGGCGATGGCACCGGTGACAAATGACTTGCCGACACCGCCCTTGCCGGAAAGCACGGCGATGACGCGCTTGACCTCGGACAGCGTGTTCTCCTCAAATTGCGACGGCGACGTTTGTCCGCCGGCGGCCTGTGCGTGTTCGCAACCCATGTATGACTCCTTTGTATATGCTGGGGCCGGGGCCCCGCGATGTGACACGAGCGTCATTGTACCCTCGTTTGCGAGCGGGAGTCATTTGCGATGCGTTTGGGCCGAGCGTGCTTGCAATACGATGGGCCCAAGCGAATGGGCGGGCTTACTGAACTTTGCTGGCGAACTCGAGGTATTGCATGCGCTGCAGCTTGTCGATCGTCGAGGCGTAGGGGCTGTCTTCCGATTCCAAGTCGTAGCGCAGCCCGTCGGCACCGAGATAGCCGGCGACATTGATGGTGGGCACATCTGACCTTGTCGCAAGCAGGGCCTTTTGGTAATTGGTGAGCGGGGCGCCGATCTTATTAAGGGTAATGGCTGCAATCTCGTTTGCCCCGACGGTGTCGTAGACGTTGAGCTCGGTATTGCCGGCGATCTCATAGTTAGCCCAGACGAGATATGTCGACTGATAGATACGGAAAGCGTGGCTTGCCGTATCTTCCTGAGGGTACAGCTCGTCGTTGAGAGTCGTTGCGGCACTCGGCTGATGGTCGCCAAAAAAGACAAGAACAACCGGTCTGCCGATATTGCGGAGCTCATTGATAAAGTACTCGAGGTCCCGGTCGGATGCGTTGATGCAGGTGAGATAGGTGTTGAGCGCGCTGTTGGCACCCTCGCTGGCTCCCTCGACCCAATAGTTTGTCAGCTCTTCGGCGGGAACGGTGCCATAGTCGTAGCCGCCGTGATTTTGCATCGTGACGTCAAAGATGAACTGCGGCGCTTCGTCGGTTCTAAGCAGGTCGAGTATCTTGTCGTAGGTGGCGTAGTCGCATACGCCGGCATGGTAATAGGGCGCACCTTCGAAATCGCCGATTGAAAGAAAGTCTCCAAAGCCCAGCTGCTGATAGATTTTATCTCGATGGTAGTTGACGGGGTTTTGCGGGTGCATAGCGGTAGTGGTATACCCAAGCTCTTTAAGGTCCTTTGCCAGGCTGTTTACGCCATTCATCTGATACAGCTGATAGGGGATTTTGCCTAATCCGACAAAGGCCGTTGTCGCTCCGGTCAAAAATTCGAATTCGGAGTTCGCCGTTCCGCCACCGGCGACCGAAGCGAGCATGGTGCCGCGAACAAGTGTGTCGGGAAGCGAGTTGTAGAATGCGGGGCCGGTGTACCCGGCCGCCTGGAGCTGCTCAAAGCACGAAAGGTCGCTAAAACTCTCATTCATGACGGCAACAATCGTCGGCTTGATTTCATTGAACTGGGCAACGGCCGCCGCGCGCTGTTCGCTCGAGCCATATGTGCTGTCGTAGACGGCGGCGAGCTCCTGCTCGATGCTCTGCGCCTCATCGGGCGTATAGTCTTTGGGCTTCTCAATGGGCAACTCGTTGACCATTTCGGTGAACGAAGTGATAAAACCCTGAGACGCATACGTGGTGATGGGCTGCCAACGGTCAAATCCAAAATCCAGCGCCTGCTCCAAGTCGATGTTGGAAAAGCCTGAGAGCCCCACAACGGTCACTAGCAGAAAAGCACAGAGGTTAGCGGCGATAGCGGGGAAGACATGGGTGGGCGTACGGAGCTTTCGCGGTCGGATGAGCGAAAGAAGCCCCAGGGAAATCTCCAGCAGGGCGAGAGAGGTTACGATTCCGGCGGTAAAGGTAAACTCGTATCCCTCGCTCACTTCCATTGCGGTGCCAAGGGCCAAGATATCGCTTGGCAGGATGGCTTCGCCTTTAAACGTTATGACGAAGTGCTCGGCAATGCCAAGGATGCAACAGACGACGGGCACGAGGGCCATGACGCCTCCATGACGCTGTCCCAGCAAATAAAGGGAGAGCAGAACCGTCGCGAGCAGCCCGACGGAAAACCCGAATGAGTTGGCGGGAATGCGATAGAA
Organism: uncultured Collinsella sp.; assembly: GCA_900542965.1. Classification (GTDB taxonomy): domain Bacteria; phylum Actinomycetota; class Coriobacteriia; order Coriobacteriales; family Coriobacteriaceae; genus Collinsella. The sequence continues at coordinate 33,636 of UQPY01000012.1, read as the reverse complement.
CGTTTCGTTGCAGGCAATTTCGAGTGAAACGAACGAGAGCGCTGAAACAGCGGCGATGACAAGGATGTCACGGCAAATACAGGCAACCGTTCCCGTCGTAAGGTCGGTTTGGTCGATAAGTCCCGAAACCAAGGGCTCGACAAGAAGCATGACGGCGGCAGCACCGAGCGCCGAATAAGAAAGGACCCATAGGGAGCTGCCCTCATTTACGAGCAATTGATTCGTAACCCATGCAGCTACCACGCCGAGCGGGATGAGGAGCGTCGCGCACCAAAAGACGCGGGCAATGGGTGGCTTTTCGTTGCGTTTGATTGAAAAATACACGCGCACGACGACGGCGGCCACGATAAGGACGGCGATGAATATGGGCAGATTGGCCATGTCGCTCGAAGTGATTTCAAGGGGGATATCTTCGGTCATGGACGTTCCTCTGGTACAGCAAATTAAGTTCAGTATTAGATTACTGTAACCTTTCCACGGCATTTCGAGAAACAAAGCGCCCGATACGCAAAGCTAAAGGTCTGCGAATCTTGTATTACGAACATCTGTGCGCGTCGAGTGCGCTAAACTCATCGGCAGTATGATTCGATGCAATAGGAGGCAAGGAGCTTCCATGTCTGATTCTTCTATCGTTATTCGCGGCGCTCGTGAGCACAACCTCCGTGATATCGATGTTTCCATTCCGCGTGACCAACTCGTGGTCATTACCGGTCTTTCTGGCTCGGGCAAGAGTTCGCTGGCATTCGACACTATCTATGCCGAGGGCCAGCGTCGATACGTCGAGAGCCTTTCGAGTTATGCGCGCCAGTTCTTGGGCCAGATGGACAAACCCGACTTGGATTCAATCGACGGCCTTTCGCCGGCGGTGTCGATTGACCAAAAGACGACGTCTAAAAACCCGCGCTCGACGGTTGGCACCGTAACCGAGATTTATGACTATCTGCGCCTGCTGTTCGCCCGTGTGGGCACCCCGCACTGTCCCGAATGCGGCCGTGTCATTGAGCGTCAGACGACCGATCAGGTTGCCGACAAGGTCTTGGCGGCGGGGGAGGGCCGCCGCGCGTTTGTGCTGGCACCGGTGGTACGCGGACGAAAAGGCGAGTACACCAAACTGTTTGAGGACCTTCGCGCCGAGGGCTTTAGCCGCGTGCGTGTCGACGGTGAAGTGCGCTCGCTCGACGATCCGATCGATCTGGACAAGAAGTTCAAGCACGATATCGAGGTCGTGGTCGATCGCATCGTGATTCGCGAGAACTCGCTGGGCCGTATCGCCGAGTCCGTTGAACAGGCGACTGCGCTGGCGCACGGCAATGTGAACGTATACTTGCTGCCCGACCGCGACGCTCCCGAGGGGACCGAAGGCGAGTTGCTGGAGTATTCGCTGGCGTTAGCGTGCCCGGAGCATGGACACTCCATCGATGACCTGCAGCCGCGCGATTTCTCGTTCAACGCGCCCTATGGCGCGTGCCCCGAGTGCGATGGCCTGGGTTTTAAGAAGACGGTCGATGCCGAGGCCCTAATCGAAGACCCCTCGAAGTCGATCGCCGACGGGGTCTTTGGCAGCCTGTTTGGCAACTCTAACTACTATCCGCAGATTTTCGCTGCGGTTTGTAAGCACTTCAAGGTGAGCGTCGATACGCCGTGGGAGGATCTGCCTCCGCGGGTGCGTCGCGCGTTTTTAGACGGCATGGGCGACCAGAAGATTTCGGTCGACTATCAAAAGCTCGATGGGCGCCGCAGCCAGTGGGACACCAAGTTCTCGGGCGTGCGCAATATCCTGTACGAGCGCTATACCGAGACGACGAATGAGAACACCAAGGCGCGCTTGGAGAAGTACATCCGCGAGGAGCCGTGCTCGAGTTGCCATGGTGCTCGTCTGCGCCCCGAGATGCTCGCCGTTACCATAGGCGGTAAGTCCATTTACGAGGTCTGCTGCCTATCGTGTCGCGAGTCGCTCGAGTTTTTTGAGGGCTTGGAGCTTACCGAGCGCCAACAATTTATCGGCGGGCGCATCGTTAAGGAAATCCTGGAGCGCCTGCGCTTTCTGGTCGATGTCGGACTCGACTATCTGACCCTCGACCGTGCCTCGGCGACGCTTTCCGGAGGCGAGGCCCAGCGTATTCGACTGGCAACGCAGATCGGCGCGGGTCTCATGGGCGTGCTCTATATTCTGGACGAGCCCTCGATCGGTCTTCATCAGCGCGATAACGAGCGCCTGATCAAGACGCTTGAGCGCCTACGCGATATCGGCAATACCGTCATCGTCGTCGAGCATGATGAGGATACGATTCGTGCTGCCGACTATGTGATCGACATGGGCCCCGGTGCGGGCGTGAACGGCGGACACGTGGTCGCCGCGGGAACGCCTGCCGATATCATGGCGTGCCCCGATTCGATGACGGGTGCCTACCTGACCGGCAAGCGAATGATTCGGGTTCCCGATGAACGCCGCAAGCCCGGTCGCGGCTGCCTTAAGATCACGGGCGCCCGCGCCAACAACCTCAAAAACGTTACCGCCAAGATCGAGTTTGGTACGCTTACGGTTGTTACCGGCGTGTCGGGATCGGGCAAGAGCTCCCTGGTTACCGACACTATTGCGCCTGCCCTTACGAATGCCATTCACCGTTCGACGCGCCCTGTGGGTCCGTATAAGAAAATCGAGGGCATCGAGTGTATCGATAAGGTTATCGATATCGACCAGTCGCCGATTGGCCGCACGCCGCGTTCCAACCCTGCTACCTATATCGGCCTGTGGGATGATCTTCGCGCGCTGTTTGCGAGTACGCCGGAGTCGAAGGCGCGCGGCTACTCGCCGGGACGTTTCTCCTTTAACGTGAGCGGCGGTCGCTGCGAAGCATGCAAGGGCGACGGACAAATTAAGATCGAGATGCACTTCCTTCCCGATATCTATGTCCCCTGTGAGGTCTGCGGCGGCAAACGCTATAACCGCGAGACGCTTGAGGTCACCTACCGTGGTAAGACCATCTCTGACGTGCTCGACATGAGCGTCACCGAGGCGCTGGCCTTCTTTGGGAATATCCCGCAGATTAAGCGCAAGCTCCAGACGCTGTACGATGTAGGCTTGGGCTACGTGAGCCTGGGCCAGCCCGCCACGACGCTCTCGGGCGGCGAGGCGCAGCGTGTGAAGCTCGCCAAGGAACTTCATCGACGCCAGACGGGCAAGACGTTCTATATTTTGGACGAGCCGACGACCGGGCTTCATTTTGAGGACGTCCGCCAGCTGCTCGATGTGCTGCAGCGCTTGGTCGATGCGGGCAACACGGTGCTGGTGATTGAACACAACCTTGATGTCATCAAGGTTGCCGACCGCCTGATCGATATGGGCCCCGAGGGCGGTAACGGCGGCGGAACCGTCGTGGTTTCGGGCACACCGGAGCAGGTTGCGGACTGTCCGCAGAGTTATACGGGCAAGTTTTTGGCGCCGTTGCTCAGGCGTGACCGGGAGCGTCAGGCTCAACTTGATGCTCAATAAATAGGCGATTCAGTTTATGGGCGCCATCGACTCCTTGTGATTCGATGGCGCTTGCTGTGTCGAAGTGACGTATGCAGCCGAATTGGACATATACTTAATCCTTGCGTCCGAATGCGAGGGAAAGGATATGCCATGGCAAAGGCTGTAAAGACGCCAAAAACCAATGCGATGCGCGAGCTGGAAAGCGCCGGCATTTCCTATGTTCTACATACGTACGAAGACGATGGTGATGAGTCGGCGGGCCTGGGGGTCGCGATTTCGGAGCAGCTTGGCGAGGAGCCCGGTCAAGGATTTAAGACCTTGGTCTGCGTGACGCCGTCCAACGACCACGTCGTGTGCTGCATCCCTGTTGCCGACGAGCTCGATCTAAAGTCCGCCGCGCGTGCCGCGGGGGAGAAGTCCTTGGCCATGATGCATGTGAAGGATTTGCTTGCGGCGACTGGCTACGTTCGCGGCGGCTGCAGTCCGGTCGGTATGAAAAAACGCTACCGGACGCTCATTGATGAGACATGTGTCCTTTGGGATACCATTTTTATTTCGGGAGGCAAGCGTGGTTATCAGCTCGAGCTTGCACCTGATGATTTAATTGCATTTTGCGGGGCGACAGTTGCCGCGATTACGAGAGAGGACTGAGCGATGCCGCAGGAAGAATTGAAGCGCGGAGCTCATTTTGCAGAAGAATCTGCGCCTCAGACACCCTCATCCGAAGCTTCTTCGTCGCGAGATGACACTGACGACATGGGCTCGTCGGACTACTCCACGGTTGGTCGTTCCGCCGGGCTTATGACCATCCTGACCATCGTGTCTCGCGTCACCGGTTTTATCCGCACGTGGGCAATGGCGGCCGCTATCGGCATGTCGCTACTCTCGTCCTCCTATCAGGTCGCCAACAACCTGCCAAATATGCTCTACGAACTCGTGATGGGCGGCATGCTCGTGACGGCGTTTTTGCCCGTGTACATGGGCGTGAGGCGTGAGCAGGGTCGCGAGGCCTCGAACGAGTACGTGGGCAACCTGCTTGGCATTCTGCTTTTGGTGCTGGGTGGCATTTCGTTGTTGGGGACCGTGTTCGCCCCGGGCTTTATCTGGACGCAATCGTTCCTTTCGGGTGACGGCGGCAGCATGGATACCGCTGCGTTCATGTTCCGTTTCTTTGCCATCCAGATTCTGTTTTATGGTTTGGGCTCGGTGTTTTCGGGCGTTCTCAACGCGCACCGCGACTACTTCTGGTCGACGTTTGCCCCGGTCCTCAACAATGTGATCGTCATTGCGAGCTTTATGGGTTTTGCGCCCGTGTCCGCACAGTTTGGCGAACGTGCCGGCATCATCTTGATTGCGGCCGGTACGACCCTCGGTGTTTTTGTTCAGATGGCATGTCAGATCCCCGCGCTTGGCAAGCACGGCGTGCATCCCCATATCCATATCGACTTTAAGGACCCCGCACTGCGCCAGACGATTGCGCTCGGTATCCCGACGCTGCTCGCCACGGTGTGCATGTTTGTCTCGACTTCTATCACCAACGCTGCCGCGCTGGTGGTCCAGCCCGAGACTGGTCCTTCCGTCATCGCCTATGCGCGCCTGTGGTACACGCTGCCCTACGCGCTGATTGCCGCCTCGCTTTCGACGGCGCTCTATACCGAGCTCTCTCACGACGCACAGGAGAAGGATTACGACAGCGTTCGCACGGGCGTTTCGCGTGGCGTCGCCCAGATGCTGTTCTTCCTGATTCCGTTCGCGCTGTACCTGATTGTCTTCGCGCGTCCGCTCAACATGATTTACTGTGCCGGCAAGTTTGATGAGTCCGGCGTGGCGCTGGTGTCCGAGTTCCTTGTCTACCTGGCGTTCTCGCTGCCGCTCTACGGCGTGGTCGTGTTGATGCAGAAGAGCTTCTCTGCCTTGCTCGACATGAAGCCCTATAGCCGCTATTGCCTGTATTCTGCCATCGGCCAGGCCGGCTCAGTTCTGCTGTTTGGCGTTGTACTGGGCTTCGGTATGCCGGCAATCGCACTTTCGTATGTCGTCGACTACGTGATCTTGGTCGGTTGTTCGCTGTGGTGGCTGCGTCGTCGCCTGCGTGGTCTTCAGGTTAAATCTATCCTGCATGGCGGTTTCTTTGGCCTTTTGCTCGGTGGCCTGGGTGCTGCCGCAGGCGCCGGCGTCATGTGGGCGCTTGAGCACTTTGTCGGCGCACTTGGCGGCTCGATTCTGATTACTCTTGGCTACGTTTGCGTTGCGGGTGTCGTCTCGCTTGCTGTTACCTTTGGCCTTGCCGTCGTCCTTAAGATGCCCGAGGTCTCGGCGCTGATTCGTCGCAAGTAGGTGCGCGTGGCCGGTCACGACAACATTCCAACGCTTGCCGAGCAGGTTTCGCGCGTTCCCACGCAGCCCGGCTGCTACCTTTGGAAAGACGCCAAGGGCGATGTCATCTACGTGGGCAAGGCGAAAAACCTGCGCGCCCGTATGCGTCAGTACGTGACGCTGCAGGACGAGCGCCAGAAGATCCCGCTGATGATGCAGTTGGTGGCGAGCTTTGACTATATCGTGGTGGAGACCGAGCACGAGGCGTTGGTGCTCGAGCGCAATTTGATTGGTCAGTACCATCCGTACTTTAACGTCGACCTCAAGGATGACAAGAGCTACCCCTTTATCGCCATTACAAAGGGCGACCTGTATCCCGCTATCAAATACACGCGTGAGCGTCATAAGCCGGGAACGCGCTATTTTGGACCTTATACCGATAGCCGCGCCGCACGTGAGACGATAGATACGCTGCGCAAGGTTATCCCCATCTGCTCCGCATCCTGTGCGGAGTGGCGTCGTTGTCGCCGTATCGTCGAGTCCCACAAGGGCGAGGAAGACATCGTCAATATGATTTGCGCGCAAAACGGGCGCCCCTGCTTCGACTATCATGTCGGGCGCGGCCCGGGTGCGTGTGTCGGCGCGATTTCCCCGGCAGACTATGCCAAGAACGTCAAACGTGTCGAACGTTTTTTGTCGGGCCATCGCAAGGACGTCGTCGACGAGCTGACATCCGAGATGACGGAGGCCGCCGAGGCGCTCGATTTTGAGCGCGCCGCCCGCGTCAAACGTCGTTTGGAGGTCATCAGGGGTCTGGACGACCGTCAGCAAGTCGTTTTTCCCTCCAGTGTCGATATCGATGTTATCGGTTTCTATCGCGAGGAGACCATCTCCGCCGCTTGCGTCTTCGTCGTTCGCGAGGGCCGAACAGTTCGCACCTGCGAGTTCATTCTTGACAAGGGTCTTGATGTTGACGAGGAAGAGCTCCAGTCGGGCTTTCTTAAGCGCTATTACGACGAGACGGCTGATATTCCAGCTGAGATAAACCTCTCTGTCGAGCTTGAGGATGCGGAGACGCTGGGGGAGTGGCTTGCGGGCAAGCGTGAGCGTTCCTGCCATCTCCATAGGCCGCAGCGTGGCGAAAAGCATCGTCTGCTCGATATGGCATCCAAAAATGCGCGCCATGCCCTCATGCGCTACATGATGCGAACGGGGTACGCTGACGACCGCACCAATCGGGCACTCTTGGAGCTCGAAAGTGCGTTGGCGCTGCCATCGCCGCCGTTGCGTATCGAGTGCTTCGATATCTCTACACTGCATGGCACCTTTACGGTCGCTTCGATGGTGGTATTTACCAACGGACGCGCCGACAAGAGCCAGTACCGTCGTTTTAAAATTCAGGCCGAATTGGACGAGGCAAACGACTTCGTGTCGATGTCCGAGGTTTTGGGACGACGCTATGCTCCCGAGCGCATGGCTGACGAGCGCTTTGGCTCGCGCCCCGATTTGCTCGTTGTCGATGGCGGTAAGCCGCAATTGACCGCTGCGATCAAGCAACTTGAGGCTCTTGGGCTCGATATACCAGTTTGTGGCTTGGCAAAGGCCGATGAGGAGGTTTTCGTGCCTTGGGACGAGACTCCCGTCGTGCTGCCGACCGGGTCCGCGTCGCTCTATCTAATTAAACAGGTGCGCGATGAATCGCACCGTTTTGCCATCACGTTCCATCGCGAATTGCGCGACAAGGCCATGACGGTTTCGGTACTCGATGACGTTCCAGGCGTGGGACCCACCAGAAAACGTGCCCTTATGCGCCATTTTGGCTCGATGAAGCGTTTGCGCGCGGCGAGCGAGCAAGAGATCGCGGAAGTTCGCGGCATACCTGCCGATGTTGCCAAGGCGGTCCACGAGGCGCTCGTTGCATGGAATGCCGAGCGCGCCGAGGCGGCGGCAAAGCAATCCGAAAACTAAACACGCCTCTAAACAACTGATATACATGATTGCGTGATTTTCAATCATTTATTTCACGGCGATTACCAGCCGATTTCGGGTTTTATTAACGCTAAAACGTTTGACTAGCCATGGTGAACAACCCTGCTATCCTGCGGGTTCGAAGACTGATATCTCACCTCGGCGATACATACTGTCTGGCGAATCGTTTGTCAATGAATTCGGTGAACGGTAGTAAATACCGTTCAAGCGTATGTATGTATCGGTCGCCGAGCGCGGCACCTCAGTTGGGCTCGTCGGTAGGTAAGGTATATATCGTCCGCAAGTTGCGCGGGGGCACGTCTAGGTGCTCCCGGGTAAGATTCTCTATTGATAGGAGAAGACATGGCCATCATCAACAAGGGTATGTCCAGGCGTTTGTTCCTCGGCCTCACCGGCAGCGTCGCTGCTGTCGCAGGGCTTGGTCTCACCGGCTGCGGTGGCAACTCCAGCGACGAGGGTTCCGCTTCCGGTTCCACCGATTCCGCCAACCGTGGCGGCGGCGTGATCACCGCTGGTTCCGCTTACGCTCCGTCCAGCTTCGATCCCGCCAGCACCGGCTCCGCTGTGGGCCTGGGTGCTAACTGGCACGTCGTCGAGGGCCTCTACGGCATCGATTACCACGACTACAGCACCTTCAACGAGCTCGCCACCGACGATCCCAAGTCTGTGGACGACACCACTTTCGAGGTCACCATCCGCAAGGGCGCCAAGTTCTCCGATGGCACCGAGGTCACCGCTGACGATGTCGTTGCCTCCTACACCGCTTGCGCCGCTTCCGCTACCTATGCTCCGTTCTTCCAGCCCTTCGAGTCCATCGAGGCCAAGGACGCCAGCACCGTGACGGTCAAGACCAAGGTCCCCAACTTCTCCCTGCTCAAGGATCGTCTGGCCATCGTCCGCGTTACCCCGGCCACCCAGACCGAGGAGGATCGCGCCAAGCAGCCGATCGGCTCCGGCCCCTGGATGTACGACTCTATCTCCGATACCGAGATCACCCTGGTTCCCAACCCCGAGTACAACGGTGAGTATGCTGCCGAGGATAAGAAGATCCAGTACAGCATCCTGACCGACCCCACCGCTCGCGTTACCGCTCAGCAGGAGGGCTCCACGCTCGTTATGGAGCTCGTTACCGCTGACGCCGTCGACCAGCTCGAGAGCGCCGGCTGCAAGATCGATAACGTTCAGGGTTTCGGCACCCGCTTCATCATGTTCAACGTCGCCAAGGAGCCTTGGAACAACGTCAAGGTCCGTCAGGCTGTCATGTATGCGCTCGACACCGAGAAGATGGTCAGCAACACCTTCGCCGGCCTTGCCACCGCTGCCAGCTGCTACCTGCCCAAGAGCTTTACCAACTATCATGAGGCTTCCACGGTGTACAAGACCGACGCCAAGAAGGCTAAGAAGCTCATCGAGGAGTCTGGCATCACCCCGGGTGCTATCACCCTGCGCACCACCGACAACGAGCAGATTAAGGGCATGGCCGCTCAGGTCAAGAACGACCTCGACGCTCTCGGCTTCGATGTGACCATCCAGACCGATACCTCGCCGGCCACCTACGCTGCCATCGACGGCGGCGAGGCCTACGATATCCTCCTTGCCCCTGGCGATCCTTCCTGCTTCGGCGCTGATCCCGACCTGCTGCTCAACTGGTGGTACGGCGACAACGTCTGGATGCAGACCCGTTGCCCGTGGAAGGAGTCCGCTGAGTGGCAGAAGCTCCACAGTCTCATGGACGAGGCTCTTGCCGCCGAGGGCGACGAGCAGCAGAAGAAGTGGAACGAGTGCTTCGACATCATTGCCGACAACGCCGTTCTGTACCCCGTTGTCCACGTCAAGACCGTCTCCGCTTCCTGGGACGATCCGTCCACTGCGCCCAACGGCGAGGCCCTCGATGGCTTCAAGGGCATCGGCACGACGAGCATGTCCTTCAGGGGCGTTGCGACCGTCAAGGCGTAAGACTCGCTTGAGTCTGTATGCAGGATGTCGGTCGTTGGGACCGTATCCTCATAGTTGAAACAAAGACCCGGGCGGCAACGATGTCGCTCGGGTCTTGTAATGAGTATCCGTACTCATATACCAGTTGGTCCTACCGACAAAAGAAAGGGGAGAGAACGTGAACAACTTGCTACGTTTGATTGGAAGGCGTCTTGTGGCGCTGCCGATCATGGCATTGGGCGTCACCGTCCTGGTGTTCTTCCTTATGTCGTTCTCCAAGACCGACCCCGCCTACACGGCGTTGGGTGACGGTGCCTCGCCCGAGGCGGTTGCCGAGTACCATGAGAAGTATGGTCTGGACGACCCCTGGCCCGTGCGCTACGTGCGCTATATGGGCGATTTGATCCATGGCGACATGGGCACCTATGGTGCTGCTCGCAACTCCGTTGCCAAGCGCATCTCCACGGCCCTGCCCGTCACGATGCAGCTGACCTTCATCGGTCTTGCCATCGGTGCAGTCGTTTCGTTTTTGCTCGGCGTCATCGCGGCACTGTATCGCGACAAATGGCCGGACCAAGTGATCCGCGTCTTTTCCATCGCCGGCTTGGCAACCCCGTCGTTCTGGCTTGCCGTTCTGTTGATCCTGCTGTTCTCTTCCTACCTTAAGGTGCTCCCGGCATCGGGTGCTTTGCCTCACTTCACCACGAATCCGGTTGGCTATCTGGGACGTATGATCATGCCCGCTATCGCCTTGGCATTTCCGCTGACGGGCCAGATGACTCGTATCGTGCGTACCGCCATGGTCGAGGAGCTCGACAAGGATTATGTCCGTATGGCTCGCGGCGCCGGCGTTCCCGAGAAGGTCGTCGTCGGCATCAACGTTCTTCGCAATGCGCTGATCACCCCGGTCACCACCCTCGGTCTTAAGATCGGTTACCTTATGGGCGGCGCCGTCGTCATCGAGGTTATCTTCAACCTCCCCGGCATGGGCACCGCGATTCTGCAGGGCGTTCAGGGCAACGAGGCGAACCTGGTTCAGGGCGTCGTTATCGTCGTTGCTCTTGCCTTCATCATCATCAACATCGTGGTTGACATGCTCTACCTGCTCATCAACCCGCGCATCAGGACGGTGTAGATTATGGTAAAGATTCGAGAGAAGCAAACCGAGCAGCTCGAGAAGGCTGCCTCCAAGGGGCTCAAGCTCGGTGGCTGGAAGAAGATGACGCTGTCTTCTAAGATTGCCGCCGTCGTGCTGGTGCTGGTCGCCCTGACTGCGATTCTGGCGCCCCTTCTTGCCCCCTATAGCCCGGTCGAGATCTTTACGGCTCGCCAGGCTCCCGGCAACGGATTTATCTTCGGTACCGACGATAAGGGTCGCGATATTCTGTCGCGTATGCTCTACGGTGGTCGTTACTCGCTGATTATCGGCTTTGGCGCCACTGCCATGGCTCTGGTCTGCGGCTCGGTCGTGGGCGCCCTTGCAGCGGTTTCGCGCAAGGCCGTCTCTGAGACGATTATGCGTATCTTGGACATCATCATGTCCATCCCGGGCATCGCCCTCGCGGCCGTCTTCGTCTCCATCCTGGGCAACTCCGTGCCGTCGATCATCTTCGCCATCGGCTTTATGTACACTCCGCAGATTGCCCGTATCGTGCGCGCCAACATCGTGTCCGAGTACGGCGAGGACTATGTCCGCGCGGTCATCGTTTCCGGCGCCAAGGCTCCGTGGATTTTGATCAAGCATGTTCTGCGTAACTGCATCGCCCCGATCATGGTCTTCACCGTTACCCTGGTCGCCGACGCCATCATCTTCGAGGCCTCGCTGACCTTCATCGGCGCTGGTATCCAGGAGCCCACCGCCACCTGGGGCAACATCCTCGCCGACGCCCGCGGCGGCGTGCTCGCCGGCCGTTGGTGGCAGGCGCTGTTCCCGGGCCTGGCCATCATGATCACCTGCCTGGCGCTCAACATCCTCTCCGAGGGCATTACCGACGCCATGGCCGCTGCTCCCTCCGCCGCCCTGGATCCGACCGATTCCTCCAAGCGCCGCGAGGCCGACCTGCTGGTCTCCGACCCCGTTCGCGCCTATAAGGAGCAAGCCCAGTCCCTCTCCGCTCGCCTTGGCGCCCTGCGCGATGTCGAGCTCAAGCGTGACGATCGCCATGTGCCCGACGAGTCTGTCGAACCGATCCTTTCGGTCCGCGATTTCTGCATCCAGTTTGAGCACCACGGCGATATCAACGTCGTCGACCATGTCAACTTTGACGTCCGTCCTGGCCAGACTATGGGCCTGGTGGGCGAGTCCGGTTGCGGTAAGTCCATCACCACGCTGGCCATCATGGGCCTGACCGATGAGGACGAGCACCTTTCCGGCGAGGTCCTCTGGGAGGGCCGTGACCTGCTCAAGATGAGCAAGAAGGAGTGGTTCGGCCTGCGCGGTACCGATATCGCTATGGTCTATCAGGACGCCCTGTCCTCGCTCAACCCCTCCATGCTCATCTCTGCCCAGATGAAGCAGCTCACCAAGCGCGGCGGAACCCGCAGCGCCGAGGAGCTCCTGGAGCTCGTCGGCCTCGATCCCAAGCGCACGCTCGAGAGCTATCCGCACGAGCTTTCCGGCGGCCAGCGTCAGCGTGTCCTGATCGCTATGGCCCTTACCCGCGACCCCAAGCTGGTCATCTGCGACGAGCCCACGACCGCTCTGGACGTTACCGTCCAGAAGCAGGTCATCAAGCTGCTCAACGACCTTCAGGCCAAGCTCGGCTTTGCCATGATCTTCGTCTCGCACGACCTGGCGCTGGTCGCCGAGGTCGCCCATAACATCACGGTTATGTACGCCGGTCAGGTTATCGAGCAGGCGCCCACCAAGGAGCTGCTCACCAACCCGATTCACGAGTACACCCGCGGTCTTCTGGGTTCCGTTCTGTCCATCGAGAGCGGTTCGGGCCGCCTTCACCAGGTGCCCGGCGCCGTTCCGAGCCCGCGCGATTTCCCCAAGGGCGATCGCTTCGCGCCCCGCTCGAGCCATCCGCGTATTGGCCTGGACACCCGTCCGGTCTTCAAGCGCGTTCCCGGCACCGAGCACTTCTATTCCGAGCTCCCCGACGAGGTGCTCAAGGCAAATGGTTTGACCCCTCACGCGGAGGTGATGTAGATGAGCGAGACCGCAGTCAACGGCGTCGAGCCGATCATCTTCCTTGATGACGTCCACGTCACCTTTAGGACCCGTACCGGTTCGATTCTCCACCCTAACCTGGTTCACGCCGTCCAGGGTGTAACGATTAAGCTCATGCCCGGTCAGACGATCGGCATCGTCGGCGAGTCCGGTTGCGGTAAGTCCACCACCGCCAACGTCATGTGCGGCCTGCAGGCCCCCACGAGCGGCAAGGTCTACTTTAAGGGCAAGGACGTTACCAAACGTACCGCCGAGGACCGTCGCCACATGGGTCGCGTTATCTCGGTCGTGTTCCAGAACCCGGCCACGGCGCTCAACCCCCGCATGGTCGTTCGCGAGCAACTGCTCGACCCCATGCGCGTCCACAACCTGGGTACCGAGGCCGAGCAGGAGAAGCGCGTCAAGGAGCTCTTGGAGCTCACCGGTCTGCCCAGCTCTGCCGCTGAGGTTCTTCCCGGCCAGCTTTCGGGCGGCCAGCGCCAGCGCGTCGCAATTGCCCGTGCCCTGTCGCTGAACCCCGATGCCATCATCGCCGACGAGCCCACCTCGGCTCTGGACGTTTCGGTCCGCGCGCAGATTCTGAACCTGCTGACCGACCTTAAGAAGGAGCTCGGCCTGGCCATGGTGTTCATCAGCCATGACATCCAGACGGTCCGCTATATCTCTGATGACATCATCGTTATGAATGGCGGCAAGATCGTCGAGCAGGGCGAGGCCAAGCAGGTCTTCCAGCACCCCCAGGACCCCTACACCAAGATGCTGCTCGGCGCTGCACCGTCGCTGCTGCATCCCAAGCTCGGCGAGTAGTCTCGCTTTCCCTCCCGTGCGCCCGGTTCCCTTGCCGGGCGCACCTCCGTTGCGATTTCGAAAGGTTGGGTTCACGAGCCATGCCAAGTGCTCAGGAGCTGCAACATCAATTTGGTGAATATCGAGGCGCCATGCCCCGTCCATCAGATTTCGATCTCTTTTGGAAGGACCGCATGGCCGAGGCCGACGCCGTCGGGCTTGACTATGCGATCGAGACGGCATCGGTCACCGATGCCGTGACCTGCCAGCTTTTCGACCTCTGGTATACCGGCATGTGTGGCGCTCGCCTGCATGCCAAGTACCTTAAACCCGTCTCGGACGAGCCCGTGCCATTGGTACTTCAGTTCCATGGGTATCCGGGTGCAAGCCGCAGCTGGTTTGAGCAGGCGTCGTTTGCGGGCATGGGCATGTCGCTCATCGCGCTTGACTGTCCTGGTCAGGGCGGTCCCTCCGAGGATATTGGCGGATTTGAGGGTACGACGGTCGCGGGCCATATTGTCGCCGGTATCGACGGCGATCCGGCCAACCTCTACTATGTCCGCTTGCACCAAGATATTCGCATCCTGTGCCGCATCGTTCGCGAGCTTGAGGGCATCGATCTTGCCCGTGTGTTTGTGAACGGCGCGTCGCAGGGCGGCGGTTTGGGCATTGCGACCTGTGCACTTAACAGCGAGCTTATCAATCGCGCCGCCATCCTCTATCCCTTCCTGTCGGATTTCCGCTTGGTCTGGGATTTGGATGCCGACGACATTGCCTACGAGGGCCTGCGCTATTGGTCTCGCTGGTTTGACGAGGATTCGACTCGTATCGAGGAAGCCTATGCCAAACTGGCGTACTTCGATTCCAAGAATTTCGCCCCCATGGTTACGTGCCCCGTGCTGTTTGGCACGGGCACGGCCGATATCGTCTGCCCGCCGGCGACGCAGTTTGCGGTGTACAACAACCTCTCCTGCGAGAAGCGCCACGAGTTCTTTGAGGGCTTTGGCCACGAGGAGATTCAGGACTTTGACGATATGATCATTCCGTTTTTCTGCGAGGGAGGGAAAGCTCATGTCTAAGTGCGAGAGCAATGTCGACGAGCTAATTGTCCCCGGGCTTGCGGAGATTCCCGGAACGGTTTCGTCAAGGCTTGCCGAATATCGGGGCTGGCACGGTGATGCCCAGGCAGATGTTTCTGATTTGGAGACATGCGCCTCGAACCTTGAGATTCAAGGCCTGACCATTACGGCGATTGACTTTGGCAATCCCTGTGCCCGTTACTCGGAGGTTTCCTTTGAGCTCGGCACGGACGTGGTCCATGCTCGTTTGATTGAGCCCGTCGGCCGTGTCCGGGTATCCGAGCGCGTGCCGCTGTGCCTGATGTTCCATGACGTCGACCGACCCGTGCGTGGGTGGCATCACATGACGAGATTTGTGGCCATGGGGTACGCCGTCCTCGCTTTGGATGACGATGTCGTTGGCGCAGGTGACCTACAGCGGGGGATTGCTTCGCCCGCTTTTGTCGAGCGCGTCCACTGGGGTTGCGCGATGGCGAAGGTTGCGCGCGATCTCGATGGTATCGACCCGGACCGCATCTTTGCGTGGGGCGAGGGCCTAGGCGGCGGCATCGCACTGGCGGTTTCCGCGCTGGACGGGCGAGGGCTCGCTTGCACGGCGATTGCCAATCCGCTCCCTGGCGGCCTTGAGGCGCTGTCGGCTCGGGTGCGCGGCTCGGTGCTCATGGGTACATCGCTCATGGATTCCTTAAGCGATCCCAAGGGGCAGTTTGCCGTATTCAACGGTCTTGAGTGCGACCGGAGGCATATCATCTATGCCAAATACGCTCACGAGCGCATCAACGCGTTCGAAAACGAAGTCGTCTACTTCTTTAACCAAACGTTCTACCCGTGTTCTTTGGCCTAGACGGCCTGGACACTGCCAACAAGAGTGGGCGGCATGGGGTCGCCCGCCAGACAGCTAAGGAGATTCTTGTGGCAACTCAGAAATTCACTGGCGTTATCCCTCCCGTCGTTGTTCCCGATACCGAAGATCACCAGCTCGACGTTGCCTCCTTTGAGCGCAGCATCAACCGCATGATCGATGCCGGCGTCGATGGCCTGTTCTTCCTGGGCTCCTCGGGCGAGGTCGTCTTCTCCACCGACGAGCGCCGTCGCCAGATCATTGCCGAGGCCGTTCGCATCGTCGATCACCGCGTGCCCGTCCTGGTCGGCATCATCGATACCGAGACCGAGCGCATGATCGAGCACGGTAAGGTCGCTCAGGAGCTGGGCGCCGACGCGCTTGTCGCCACCTGCCCGTTCTACGCCCTTCAGGGCATGACCGAGGTCGAGGAGCACTTCCGCATCCTGCACGAGGAGCTCGACCTGCCCATCTTCGCTTACGACATTCCCGTGTGCGTCCACACCAAGCTTCCCTGGAAGCTTCTTGCCAAGCTTGGCGCCGAGGGCGTCCTGGCTGGCGTTAAGGACTCCTCGGGTGACGACATCTCGTTCCGCTACCTCGTTCAGGAGAACGAGAAGAACGGCCACCCGATGAGCATCCTCACTGGTCACGAGGTCGTCGTCGATGGTGCTTACCTTGGCGGTGCCGACGGCTCCGTCCCGGGCCTCGCCAACGTTGAGCCCGAGGGCTACGTGCGTCAGTGGAAGGCCGCTCAGGCCGGCGACTGGGCTACCGTCAAGGCCGAGCAGGATCGCCTCAACGAGATCTCCCACATCTGGGATGTCACCTCGGGCGTTCAGGGCTATGCCGGCGGCGTCGGTGCCTTCAAGACCGCTATGAACCTCATGGGCATCTTCGACAGCCCGACTATGCCGCGCCCGGTGAAGGCCATGACCGGCGAGAACGTCGAGGCGATTAAGAAGGTCCTCCAGGACAACGGTCTCCTGTAAAGCTTCCCCAGGCACCCAACCTTGGGACTCAAGCGGTCGGGCGTGACCCATTAGGTCAACGCCCGACCGCTTTCACCCCAATCTCGGGCACCTGGGAAACCTTTATCGTGCGGCGGGGTTAATTCCGACCGCATTTCCTGTAGTTGTTTTTATCTCCTAAGGAGAGCGACATGGAGAACAAGTACGTTTGCTCCGTCGATATCGGCGGCACCAAGATTGCGACTGCCATTATGGAGTATCCGGCTGATGGCAGCGTGCCCCATCCGGTCTTTGAAGCTGAGGTTCCCACTGAGGCCCAGGAGGGCGGCGAGGCGGTCTTCCAGCGCATCGAGGCTTCCATCAAGGCCGCCCTCGAGGCAAATTCCGACGTCGAGGTCCTCGGCGTCGGTATTGGCGCCGCCGGCGTCGTCGACCCCAAGACGGGCGCGATTGCCTATGCCAACGAGATCATGCCTGGCTGGTCCGGTGTTCAGCTGGGGCCGCGCCTGCGCGAGGACCTTGGCCTTCCTGTTGCCGTCGTGGGCGACGTGCAGGCCCATGCCCTGGGCGAGGCTCACTGGGGCGTCGGCAAGGGCAAGTTCTCCGTGTTGTGCCTGGGTATCGGAACGGGTATCGGTGGCGCGTACGTCGAGAACGGTCGCGTGATGCAGGGCTTCCACGGTGCCGCCGGCCATATGGGCCATATCGAGTGCTCTGCTGCTGCCGGCATTCCTTGCGCCTGCGGTCGATCTGGCCATCTTGAGTCGGTGGCTTCGGGCACCTCGATTGGCCGTATGTACGATGAGCGCTTCGGTCGTGTCGACCCCAGCCGTCCCTCGGTCGGCCGCGACGTGAACGACCTGTGCCGTGCTGGCGACGCAAAGGCGACCGAGGTCATCCATGACGCCGGCTTTGCATTGGGCGCCAGCCTGGGCTCGCTTGCCAACATCCTGGACCCCGAGGTCATCGTGCTTTCGGGCGGTGTGATCCACCAGGGTCCCGATTGGCGTTCGCAGACGTGGAAGGATTCGGTGCACGAGGGCTATGCGAGCCAGGCGCTCGATCCGCTCCAGGACACGCCGATTCTCATCGGCTCTCTCGAGGGTGACGCGCCGCTCATCGGCGCTGCCGAGCACCTTCTTGCTACGTTATAGTTTGAAATCTACCAAGTGAGCCTTCTGAGGTGTACTGCCTCAGGAGGCCGTTTTTAGAAAGGTTGAGTTGAACATGGCCGTTGATCCTTTGATTCAATCCCTGAAGGGCAAGCTCGTCGTGAGCGTTCAGGCCTATATGGGCGAGCCGCTCCGTACGCCCGAGACCATGGCTCAGATGTCTCGCGCCTGTGAGCTGGGCGGCGCTGCCGCTATTCGCTGCCAGGGACTTGCCGACATCGCCGCCATTAAGGGCCGCTGCGAGGTCCCCGTCATCGGCCTGTGGAAGGATGGGCACGAGGGCGTCTATATCACGCCGACGCTGCGTCACGCTCGCGCTTGCGTTGCCGCCGGTGCCGACATCGTGGCAATCGACGCCACTGATCGTCCGCGCCCGGATGGCAAGACCGTCGAGGACACCTTCCGTCCGCTGCACGAAGAAGGCGTGCTCCTGATGGCTGACTGCGCCACCATCGAAGATATTCGCCGTGCGGTCGACATGGGCTTTGACTTGGTATCCACCACGCTTTCTCACGGTGTTGCCGCCATCGACTGCACCATGGCCGACGGCCCCGATCTTCCTCTCCTGCGTCAGGCGACCGAGGAGTTCCCGGGTCTTCCCATCATCTGCGAGGGCCGCGTGCACACGCCCGAGGAGGCTCGCGCCGCAATCGACGCGGGTGCCTGGGCAGTTGTCGTGGGCACCGCCATTACGCACCCCACGAGTATTACGAGTTGGTTCAAAGCTGCGCTTGAGGCGTAAGACGGACCTCGTATCCGCTCAGGGCGGTATACTCAATTAAGGCAATTGACCGCGCGGGATCCGGGTTGCTGGGTCCCGCGCTTGTTTTTAGGAGGCAGCACATGCAAAAGGGAGATGCCATGGATGCGGCGGAGCGCTCGGAGCGAATCCCCGATATCGTCATCATCACCGGAATGTCCGGTTCGGGCCGTACGCAGGCCATGCATGTGTTCGAGGACATGGGCTACTTTTGCATCGACAACTTGCCTCCGCGTCTTATCGCCCAGCTTGCAGAACTCGTCGGCATCAATACGGGCGTGGGCAGGCATCTCGCCGTCACCTGCGACCTGCGCAGCCAGGGCTTGTTCGATGAACTGCTCGATGCCGTTGCCGCGCTCGAGGAGCGCGAGATGAGCTGTGACATCGTGTTTCTCGAGGCCTCTGACGAGGTGCTGATCCGTCGCTACAGCGAAAACCGTCGCCGTCATCCCATCGCCAAGCCGGGGGAGACCACGGCCGACGCGATTCAGCGTGAGCGCCTGCAGCTGCAGGGCGTGCGTGACCGAGCCGATATGATTATCGACACGAGCCGCCTGCGCACCTCTGCGCTTCGCAATAAGCTGCGCATGGCTTTTTCCGAGCTTTCCGACCAACAGCTCATGGACGTTCATGTGTTCTCGTTTGGCTTTAAGCATGGCATGCCCGTCGAAGCGGACATTATGATCGACGTTCGCTTCCTGCCCAATCCGTTCTACGATCCCGAGATGCGCACCATGACCGGTCTCGATAAGAAGGTCTCCGACTTCGTCTTGGACCATCCCAAGACCCAGGAGTTCTGGAAGGCCTGGACGCAGCTGCTCGATACGGTCATGCCCGGCTATATCGCGGAGGGCAAGCCGCAGCTTTCCATCGCCATCGGGTGCACGGGCGGCCAGCACCGCAGCGTTGCTATCGCCGAGGCCACGGCTCGCTATTTGGAAGGCGCCCAGTATCACGTGAGCATTTCCCATCGCGACCTGTCGCGCGCCAACACGAAAGCATAGGCCTGCATGTCGTTTACCGCCGAGGTGCGCGACGAGCTCGCGCGCTGCGAACCCGAATGTGAATATTGCGACCTGTCGACGCTTGCCGCCCTGACGCGCGTGAGCGGCACACTTTCGCTGGCCGGCTCCGGGCGGTATCGTTTGACGGTTGCGACCGAGACGGGCGCCGTCGCGCGCACGATGATCACGCTGACGCATCGTATCCTTAAGCTCAAGACGGAGTTCACCGTTCGAAAATCGGTCCTGCATAAGGTCCGCAACTATCTCATCACCTTGCCCGATCAGCCCGACCTGGACAAGGCTCTCGTGCTGCTGGGCATTCTTGACCGTAGGGGAGGGCTGGTCGCCGGCGTTCCCCGGCATATCGTCGCCCGTCCCTGCTGCAGGCTCGCCTACATCCGCGGTGCGCTCATTGCCGGCGGATTTGTGGCTGACCCTCGTGGCGACTTTCACTTGGAGATCGCGGTACAGGGCGAGCAGTATGCCAAGGGGCTTTGCGATCTGCTGGAACAGATTGGGGTCCATGCGCGCGTCAACGCACGGCGTGGATCCTATGCTGTCTACATAAAGAGCGCCGAGGAGATCGAGCAGCTCCTAAAGCTGATCGGCGCCAAGCGCAGCGTTGCCGAGATCGAGGAAGCGCGCGCGGTCAAATTGGTTAAGAACGACGTAAACCGTCGCGTGAACGCCGAGCTCGCCAACCAGACCAGAAGTGCGGGTGCCGCCCAGCATCAGCTTGCGTTGATCGATGAGCTCGAACAGCGGGGTTTGCGCGACACGCTTCCGGATGCCTTGGCGGTCTTTTGCGACCTGCGCGAGCGCTATCCCGATCTTTCGCTGCGTGATTTAGGGGAGATGGCTGACCCTCCCTTGTCGAAGTCTGCCCTCTACCATCGTGTTTTACGGCTTGAAAAGCTCATTGAAGCAAACAGGTAGGTTAAAGTATCGACTTATATACGGATTTAGCTGCTATTTTATTCTTTAAAGCGTTTTAACGCAAATTTGATTTTCAATTTCGAGCATTCTCGTGAAATTCAAGTCAAAAAAAAGGTATATTAGGCGAGTGGTTAGTTTGTGGGCCTCAACGGCAGGCGCTGTAGCTTGCGGGGGCCTTACGAAAGGAGACACAATGGCAGTAAAGGTTGCTATTAACGGCTTCGGTCGCATCGGTCGTCTGGCCTTCCGTCAGATGTTCGGTCATGAGGGCTCCGAGATCGTCGCTATCAACGACCTCACCTCTCCCGATATGCTCGCTTACCTGCTGAAGTACGACTCCACGCAGGGCAACTACGCTCGCGATCACGAGGTCGTTGCTGGCGAGGATTCCATCACCGTTGACGGCAAGGAGATCAAGATCTACAAGGAGGCCGACGCCAACAACCTGCCTTGGGGCGACCTCGACGTCGACGTCGTTCTCGAGTGCACCGGCTTCTACACCAGCAAGGCTAAGGCTCAGGCCCACATCAACGCTGGCGCCAAGAAGGTCGTCATCTCCGCTCCGGCTGGCAGCGATCTGCCCACCATCGTGTACAACGTCAACCACGAGACGCTGACCGCTGAGGACAACATCATCTCCGCTGCTTCCTGCACCACCAACTGCCTCGCCCCGATGGCCAAGGGTCTGAACGACTTCGCTCCCATCGTGTCCGGCATCATGACCACCATTCACGCCTGGACTGGCGACCAGATGCCGCTCGACGGCCCGCAGCGCAAGGGCAACAAGCGTCGTAGCCGCGCCTGCGCCGTCAACATCGTCCCCAACACCACCGGTGCTGCCAAGGCTATCGGCCTGGTTCTCCCCGAGCTCAACGGTAAGCTCATCGGTGCCGCCCAGCGCGTCCCTACGCCGACCGGCTCCATCACCAACCTCTACGCTGTCGTTGACAAGAAGGTCACCGTCGACGAGGTCAACGCTGCTATGAAGGCCTACGCTGCCACCATCTCCGAGACCTTCGGTTACAACGAGGACGACATCGTCTCCACCGACATCATCGGCGAGACCCACGGCTC
This sequence comes from uncultured Collinsella sp., assembly GCA_900542965.1. Lineage (GTDB taxonomy): Bacteria > Actinomycetota > Coriobacteriia > Coriobacteriales > Coriobacteriaceae > Collinsella. Next base: position 12,123 of record UQPY01000012.1, on the reverse strand, counting down.
CATCTTCGACGCCACTCAGACCATGTGCTCTGACCTCGGCAACGGCCAGACCCTTGTTCAGGTCACCTCTTGGTACGACAACGAGAACTCCTACACCTCTCAGATGGTCCGCACCATCAAGTACTTCGAGAAGTTCGTTGCTTAATTTAGCTTTTAGCGAATAGCTCGTTGAGCGTCTAAAGAAGGGCGCGGCCTTATAGGGCTTACACCCTAGGGTCGCGCCCTTTTTATAAGAAATCGTCTGCCGTAATGGGAGGCAGACACGTACGAAAGGTAGAAGCAAACATGGCCTTTACCAAGAAGACCGTCCGCGACATCGATGTCGACGGCAAGCGCGTTCTCGTCCGCGTTGACTTTAACGTGCCTATCAAGGATGGCGTCGTTGGCGACACCACCCGTATCAAGGCTGCCCTGCCCACCATCAACTATCTCGTTGAGCACAACGCTCGCGTCATCCTCATGAGCCACCTCGGCCGTCCCGAGGGCACCGGCTTCCAGCCTGAGCTCTCCCTTGAGCCTGTCGCCAAGAAGCTCGCTGAGCTCTCTGGTCTCGATGTTGCCTTTGTCGCCGACACCTACGGCGAGAAGGCTGCTGAGGCTGTTGCCGCCGTCGAGCCGGGCAAGGTCCTCGTTCTCGAGAACGTCCGTTTCGACAAGCGTGAGAAGAAGAACGATCCCGAGATCGCCAAGAAGCTCGCTTCCTATGGTGACGTCTTCGTTCTCGATGCCTTCGGCACCGCTCACCGCGCCCAGGGTTCCGTCGTGGGCCCCGCCGCTTACCTGCCTGCCGTCGCCGGCTTCCTGCTCGAGAAGGAGGTCGACACGCTGACCGGCATCTTCGCCGAGCCCGAGCGCCCCTTCGTCGCTATCGTCGGCGGTTCCAAGGTTTCCTCTAAGATCGGCGTTCTCGATCATCTCATCGACTCCGCTGATACCCTGATCATCGGTGGCGGCATGGCCTACACCTTCTTCCTGGCTCAGGGCCTGACCGTTGGTCAGTCCCTCAAGGAAGAGGACTGGGTCGAGCGCGCTGGCGAGATGCTCAAGAAGGCCGAGGAGAAGGGCGTCAAGATCCTGCTCCCCATCGACAACCGCGTTGCCGATCACTTTGGCGAGGACGCTGTCCCCGAGGTTGTCGCTTCCGACGCTATCCCCGACGATCGTGAGGGCATGGACATCGGCCCCAAGACCGAGGAGCTTTACGCCGAGGCCGTCAAGGGTGCCAAGACCGTGTTCTGGAACGGCCCCATGGGTGTCTTCGAGTTCGACAACTTCGCTCACGGCACCCAGGCTATCGCCGAGGCCGTCGCCGAGGCCGACTGCACCTCGATCATCGGCGGTGGCGACTCTGTCGCGGCTGTCAACAAGTTCAACCTGGCCGACAAGATGAGCTGGATCTCCACCGGTGGTGGCGCTTCCATGGAGCTCGTCGAGGGTAAGGCCCTGCCCGGAGTGGAGGCGCTTCTCGATGCCTAATCGCACCCTTCTTATCGCTGGTAACTGGAAGATGAACAACGACGTCGCCGAGGCCGCCAAGCTCGCCGACGAGCTGGCTCAGGCTCTGCCCGAGGTTCCGGCTGGCGTCGAGGTGCTCGTCTGCCCTCCGACCATTGACATCACCACGGTTCATGACCGCATTCAGGCTGCCCCCATCGCCCTCGGCGCACAGAACGTGTACTGGGAGGCCAAGGGTGCCTTCACCGGTGAGTCCTCTTGCGACATGCTCAAGTCCGCTGGCTGCACCTACTGCATCATCGGTCACTCCGAGCGTCGCGACTACTTCCACGAGACCGACGAGGATCAGAACAAGAAGGCCAAGGCCCTCGTTGCCGCCGGTCTTGTTCCCGTCTTCTGCTGCGGCGAGTCCCTCGAGGTCCGCGAGGCTGGCACCTATGTCGAGCACGTCGTGAACCAGGTCAAGGCTGGCCTTGCCGGTCTTGAGATCACCTGCCCCAAGCAGGTCGTCGTCGCCTACGAGCCCATCTGGGCCATCGGCACCGGCAAGACCGCTACCGCTGAGGACGCCCAGGAGGTCTGCGGCGCTATCCGTGAGACCCTCAAGGAGATGTTTGGCGAGGAGCTCGCTAACGGCATCCGCGTTCTCTATGGTGGCTCTGCCAAGCCCGGCAACATCGCCGAGCTCGTCGCCAAGCCTGACGTTGACGGCGCCCTCGTGGGCGGCGCTTCGCTCAAGGCTGCCGACTTCGCCTCTATGGTCGTCAAGGCAGGCGAGTAGGACATATGGCACAGCGTCATCTTCCTGCACTCCTGATCATCATGGATGGCTGCGGCCTTGCTCCGGCCGATGGCGAGAACGCCGTCGCCGCTGCCAAGACGCCCTTCCTTGATAGCCTGTACGAGAAGTATCCTCACACCACGCTCGGTGCTTCGGGCGAGGACGTGGGCCTTCCCGACGGTCAGATGGGCAACTCCGAGGTAGGCCACCTCAACATCGGTGCCGGCCGCATCGTGTTCCAGGAGCTTTCGCGCATCAACAACGCCATCAAGGACGGCTCCATCGCCAAGAACGAGGTCTTCGTCAAGGCTATGGACGACGTCAAGGCCGAAGGCAAGACCCTGCATCTCATGGGCCTTATGAGCCCTGGCGGTGTTCATTCTCACATGAACCACGTCGAGGCTCTGGTCAAGATGGCTGCCCAGCATGGCGTCAAGACCGTTCGCGTCCACGCCTTCATGGATGGCCGCGACGTCGACCCGCAGTCCGGTGCCGGCTACATGAGCGAGTTCTGCGCTTTCCTGGCTAAGATCTCCGAGGAGACCGGTTGCGACGCTCGCGTTGCCACCGTTTCGGGCCGCTATTGGGCCATGGACCGCGACAACCGTTGGGAGCGCATCCAGCGCGCCTACGACGTCATGGTCAACGCGTCCGATGCCGATACCGACCCCGTTGCCGGTATCAAGGCCTACTACGAGAAGGATCCGCGCGGCGACGAGTTCGTCGAGCCTTTCGCGGCCCACAACGAGGGTATCTACGAGGGCGACGCGGCCATCTTCTTCAACTTCCGTCCCGACCGCGCTCGTCAGATGACCCGCGTGTTCACGGACAAGGAGTTCGATGGCTTTGAGCGCGAGCAGATTAAGCTCTCGCACTTTGTGACGATGACCGAGTACGATCCGACGTTTGACGTCGAGGTCGCCTTCCCCAAGACGTTCCCCGAGAACGTCCTGGCCGACGTTATCGCCGCCAATGGCCTGAAGCAGCTGCACACCGCCGAGACCGAGAAGTACGCCCACGTGACGTTCTTCCTCAACGGCGGCATCGAGGAGCCCAAGGAGGGCGAGGAGCGCGTGCTCGTCGCTTCCCCCAAGGTCGCTACCTACGATCTGCAGCCCGAGATGAGCGCCCCCGAGGTTACCGAGAAGCTTGTCGCCGCTATCAACGAGGATCGCGCTGATTTCTACATCGTGAACTTCGCAAATTGCGACATGGTTGGTCACACCGGTGTCTTCGACGCTGCCGTTAAGGCCGTCGAGGCTGTTGACGATGCCCTGTCCAAGGTTGTCCCGGCGATTCTCGCTAAGGGCGGCTTTGCGCTGATTACCGCCGATCACGGCAACGCCGATCACATGTTTGACGTTGCTTCCGACGGTTCCAAGCATCCGTTTACGGCTCACACCACCAACCGTGTGCCGTTCATCATCGTTGATGAGAAGGCGCAGCTCACCGGTATTGAGGACGGCCGTCTTTCCGATATCGCTCCGACCATGCTCACCATGGCTGGCATTGAGCCTTCCGCCGAGATGACGGGTCGCGTACTCGCCACCGAGGCCTAATAGAAAACAAATACCGTTTTCTAGTAAGGGGGTTGTCCACAACCGGACAACCCCCTTTTTGGTATTTCTGCCATTTCTACCCCGTCCCCAAATGGCAGGTGGGGGAGTGCTGGGGGTTGTGGTACAGTACTGGAGTTTGAATTGTTCTATTAAGGAGCTTATCTATGGGTCCGTTTCAGATTCTTCTGTTTGTCGTTTGGGCAGTCTCTGCCGTGGCGTTGACGATTCTTGTCCTTATGCATTCCGGTAAGGGCACCGGCGTTTCGGATATGATCGCTAGCTCGCTGTATAACTCCAGCTCTGCCACGGGCGTCATGGAGCAGAACCTCGATCGCCTGACCGTCATCATGGCTGTCGTATTTGCCGTGTGTGTCGTTCTGTGCATGTTCTTCTTCCCGCAGGGCATCGTCGGCTACTAAGCATCGGCGTATATACGTTTGTAAAGGGTCCTGCATGTGCGGGGCCCTTTTTGTTTACATATTTGTAACAGAGTCAAAATATCCTCACATACTTCGCCCAACTAAAGAAATTCTCGACCGTTAACCGGAATTAGCCCCAAATCGTGTATAAAATGCGCTACTGTATTGCAAAACGTTGGTCCGTTGTGCATAACCAGCCATAGCAGCGGGCGGCGTTTTGATGGTTCGGATCGGATTGTTTCGACATGTGTCCGACTGAACATTTCTTTGTCCTATCTCATAAGGAGGATGGCATGGCTGATTCTATGTTCCACCAGCCCGTTATGGGTCGTCGCGCCTTTGTTGGCGGCACCCTCGCTGCGAGCTCCATGGCTTTTCTTGCCGCATGCGGCAAGAAGGGCGGCGACGCTTCCGGTTCTGAGTCCGGTTCGACGCTGAACTTCTACATCAACAACCCGGTCTGCATCGACCCCTACAACGTCCAGGAGGACCAGGGCACTCAGGTCGAGTATCAGCTCTTTGACGCTCTGACCTCTTACGACGCCGAGAAGGGCGAGATCGTTCCGCTGGCTTGCGAGTCCTTTGAGTCCAACGACGATGCCACCGAGTTTACCTTCAAGATCAAGAAGGCCAAGTTCCACAACGGTGACGACGTTACCTCCAAGTCCTTCAAGCTCGGTTGGGAGCGTCTGGTCAACACCAAGTCGGCCATCGCTACCGAGTATGGCCCTTCCGAGGTCTCCTATCACCTTTCCATGGTCGAGGGCTATGACGATCTGCTTGCCGGTAACGCCACCGAGCTCAGCGGTGTTACCTGCCCCGACGATGAGACCCTCGTCGTCAAGCTGTCTTCCGCTTACGCTGACTTCCCCTTCGTTGCCTCTCATCCGGCTCTGGCCCCGGTTCCCGAGTGCGCCGAGTCCGATGTCAAGAGCTTCTATCTTGCCCCGGTCGGTAACGGCCCGTTCATGATGGACGGCAAGTGGGAGGATGGCCAGGAGATCAACGTCAAGAAGTTCGACGATTACTATGGCGACAAGGCCAAGATCGATGGCATCCACTTCCAGGTCATCAAGGACATGGAGACCGCTTACAAGGAGTTCCAGGCCGGTAACCTCGATGTCTGCGACGTTCCCGTCGCTCAGATCGATGCCGCCAAGAAGGATCGCGGCGTGTCCAAGGACGGCTACACCATGGGTGACGGCGAGCGCATGCTGCTCGGCGCCGAGCCTTCCACGTACTATCTGACCTGCAACACCACGGCCGAGCCGTTCAACAACGCCGACCTGCGTAGGGGCATCTCCCTGGCCATTAACCGTGAGGCCATCTGCAAGACCATCTTCAAGGGTACCCGTACTCCTGCCGACGGCATTGTTCCTCCGGGCATCGATGGCTACAAGGAGGGCGCATGGGAGTTCTGCGCCTACGATGTCGACAAGGCTAACGAGTACCTCGACAAGGTTGCTCCCGCTGGCGCTAACGGGGATCGTGGCATTAGCGTGACCCTGTCCTACAACCAGGACGGCGGTCACAAGGAGATCATGGAGTCCATCATCGGTGACCTCGCCAAGGTTGGCGTTACCGCTGTCTCCGATACCCCTGAGTGGTCTGCCCTGCTCGAGCAGTATCAGAACTTTAACTATCAGTTCGGTCGTCTGGGTTGGATTGCCGACTACCCGATCATGGACAACTTCCTGTATCCGCTGTTCCACTCCGACTCCCTCGGTGGCGACAACCGCTCCGGTTACAACAACCCCGAGTTCGACGCCAAGGTCGACGAGGCTCGTACTATTGTTGACGACGAGGAGCGCGTCGCTAAGATGCAGGAGGCCGACGCAATGGTCGCTGCCGACTGCCCGGTCATCCCGATTATGTTCTACACGCACACCATCGCCGGCTCCGATCGCATTAAGCACCTCTATGTCGATCCGCAGAAGCACGCCGATCTGGGTACCGCTGAGCTCGCCTAAGAGTTTGCAGCTTCCGTGAGGGTCAAGTATTTACGTAGACCTCATGGGAAACATACAGTTCTCCCTAACCTGGGGTAAACTGGCTGATGGTAATTTTGGGATGCCGGTCTGGCGATCGGCATCCCATTTAGGTTAATCCCTAGATAGGGGAGTGGTATGGGTAAGTACATCGTTAAACGTGTGCTTCAGTTCATCCCGGTGTTTTTGGGCGTTACGCTGATTCTGTTCGCCCTCCAGAATATCGTGCCGGGAGATCCGATCAAGCTGATCGGTGGAGACAAGGCTCTGTCCCCCGAGGTGGAGCTTCAGCTTCGCGTCCGCTATCACCTGGTCCAGACGGACGAGGACGGCAACGCGATCCTTGACGAGAACGGCGACCCCGTTCAAACGTCGCTCGTGGACCGTTACTTGTATTACATGAACGGCCTGCTTCATGGCGATCTGGGCAATTCGTATCAGCGCAAGCTGCCGGTTACGGAAATCTTTGCCCAGAAGTATCCGTATACGGTCAAACTTGCCGCGTGCGCCATCGTGCTCGAGGCAATCATGGGTATCGGTGCGGGTATCATTTCGGCGGTTAAGCGTTATTCCTTCTGGGATATTTTGGTAACGCTCACCACGTCGATTCTCGTTGCCGTCCCGGCTTTCTGGCTCGGTATGTTGCTGCAGCTGTTCTTTGGCGTCATTCTCAAGGACGCCACGGGCGGTGCATTCTCCATGCCGATCTCGGGTGCCGGCGGTTCCAGCTCTCAGTATCAGGATTGGATGCACTATGTGCTTCCGACCATTACGCTGGCTTCGGTTTCGACCGCTTATGCCGCCCGCATTATGCGCTCGCAGCTGCTTGACGTCATGAACCAGGACTACATCCGTACGGCAAAGGCCAAGGGTCTCTCCAATCGCGCGATCATCATCAAGCATGCGCTTAAGAATGCACTCATCCCCGTCGTTACCTATATTGGTGTCGACTTTGGCGGCATGCTTTCGGGCGCCATCCTGACCGAGACGGTCTTTAACTGGCCCGGTATCGGCTATGAGGTCTATCGTGCCATTAGCATGCGTGACTGGCCCATCGTTATGGGCGGCGTTACGCTCATCGTTGTCGTCGTCATGGTGATCAACCTGCTCGTCGACATTAGCTATGCATTCCTCGACCCGCGCATCCGCCTTGGCGGTCCGTCGGATAAGGCCTAAGGGAGGTACGTCTCATGCAGGAAACTGATTCTCAGTCTCAGGAGCAGGCTACCGCCACCAAGGCCGCATCTGCTCCCGCCAAGTCCCGCACGCTGTGGGGCGACGCTTTTAAGCGTCTTCGTAAGAACAAGCTCGCCGTTATCGGTGTCTGCTGGATCATCATCGTCGTTGTGGTTGCCCTGACCGCGGATCTGTGGGCTAAGCCCTGGCTCGGTTCGCCGACGGCTTCCGATTCGACTACCATGGCCGAGACGTCGCTGCTGGCTCCGTGTCCCGAGCACCCGTTTGGCACCGACGCCCTAGGTCGTGACATTCTCGTCCGCGTTATCTACGGTGCGCGCGTTTCGCTGTCCGTCGGAATTATGGCCACCGCGATCTCCACGCTGATTGGTCTGGTCATGGGTGCTCTGGCCGGTTTCTACGGCGGCATCTGGGATACGATCATCATGCGCTGTGCGGACATCTTCCTGGCGTTCCCGTACGTGCTGTTCGTTGTCGCCATGATCGCCGTTATCGGCCGTGGTCTTCAGAACGTCTTTATCGCCATCGGCATTCTTGGCTGGCCTTCGATTGCGCGCGTCTTCCGCTCTGCAATCTTGACGGTCAAGGAAAACGACTATGTTGATGCTGCGCGCGCGATGGGTGCATCTGATGCTCGTATCGTTGTACGTCACATCTTCCCGAACTCCGTCGCCTCCATCGTGGTCTACGCGACCATGAACATTGGTGGCGCCATTCTGACCGAGTCCGCTCTGTCCTTCCTCGGCATGGGCGTTATTCCGCCTACGCCTTCGTGGGGCTCCATGATTCAGGACGGTCAGCAGTATCTTCTGACTGCTCCCTGGATGATGATCATGCCCGGTCTGGCAATTCTCTCGACGGTGCTCGCCTTCACCCTGTTGGGTGATGGTCTGCGCGACGCCCTCGACGTCAAGATGAAGGACGCATAAGGATGAAGAAGAACAAGAACTATGTGGACCTGAAGGACCAGCCGGTTCCCGAGGGCCAGCATCTGCTCGAGGTCGATGACCTTAAGATGTATTTCCACACCGAGGATGGCGTCGTTCGCGCTGTCGACGGCGTCTCCTACACGCTCGATCGCGGCGAGACCCTGGGCGTCGTCGGTGAGTCCGGCTCCGGTAAGTCCGTGACCGCCATGACCATCATGGGCCTTATCTCGATGCCTCCGGGAAAGATCGAGGGCGGCGACGTTCGCTATCGCGGTCGTTCGATCCTCGAGATGACCGAGGAGGAGATGCAGCACATTCGCGGCAACGACATCGCGATGATCTTCCAGGATCCTATGACCTCCTTGAACCCGGTCTATAAGATCGGCAAGCAGGTGGGCGAGGGCCTTCGTCTGCACCGTGGCTACTCCAAGCAGGAGGCGCTCAAGCGCGCTACCGAGCTTCTGGACCTCGTGGGTATCCCCGAGCCCGAGAAGCGCGTCAATGAGTATCCGCACCAGTTCTCCGGCGGTATGCGTCAGCGTGTCATGATCGCTATGGCTCTTGCCTGCGATCCCGATATTCTGATTGCCGACGAGCCCACGACTGCCCTGGACGTTACCATTCAGGCTCAGATTATCGAGCTCATGCAGGAAATGCAGGAGAAGAACGGCAACGCCATCATCATGATTACCCATGACCTGGGTGTCGTCGCCGACATGGCCGACAAGATCATGGTTATGTACGCCGGCCGTCCCGTCGAGTTCGGTACTGCTGAGGAAATCTTCTACGAGAGCCGCCACCCCTACACCTGGGGCCTTATCCGCTCCATCCCGGAGCAGGCCATCGAAGAGAAGAAGCCGCTTACGCCGATTCACGGCAACCCGCCTTCGCTCATGAACCTGCCCGAGGGCTGCGTGTTCTCGCCTCGTTGTCCCTATGCGACCGATAAGTGCCGCAAGCAGCGCCCCGAGCGCGTTGTCACCGAGTCTGGTCATTACTCTGCGTGCCACTACTCCGGTGACCCCGAGTTTCTCAAGAACGCTCCTGAGACGTCCCGTACGCGCAAGGATTCCAAGAAGGGAGGCGAGGCGTAATGGCAGATACCAACGAGCGTACTCCGTTGCTGAAGGTCGAGCACCTCTCTAAGGAGTTCCCCGCTGAGTCCGGCATGTTCGCCAAGCGTTTTTCCAAGCGTGTCGTCTCTGCTGTAAATGACATCTCTTTTGAGATTTATCCTGGCGAGACTTTTGGTCTGGTTGGTGAGTCTGGTTGCGGTAAGTCCACGACGGGTCGCACCATCATGCGCTTGACCAAGCCGACCGCCGGTAAGGTGTTCTTCCAGGGCAAAGATGTTGCCGAGATGAGCAAGCATGAGATCAAGGACATGCGTCGCGAGATGCAGTTTATCTTCCAGGATCCTTATGCTTCGCTGAACCCTCGTATGACCATCGGCGAGATCGTCTCCGAGCCCATGACCATTCATGGCGTAGGTACCAAGGAGGAGCGTATCGAGCGCGTCCGCGAGCTGCTGGACGTCGTCGGTCTGAATCCCGAGCACATCAACCGCTATCCGCACGAGTTCTCGGGCGGTCAGCGTCAGCGTGTCGGCATCGCCCGCGCGTTCGCTCTGAAGCCCAAGCTGATCATCTGCGACGAGCCTGTCTCTGCACTTGACGTATCCATTCAGGCCCAGGTTTTGAACCTGCTGAAGGAGCTTCAGGATAAATTCGGTACTGCTTATCTCTTCATTGCTCACGACCTCTCTGTCGTGCAGCATATCTCCGACCGTGTTGCCGTTATGTACCTGGGCAAGATGGTCGAGGTTTCGGACTGGAAGACGCTCTATAGTGAGCCGCACCATCCGTACACGCAGTCGCTGTTGTCTGCCGTGCCGGTGCCCGATCCTGATATCCAGAAGACCCGCAAGCGCATCATCCTCGCCGGCGATCCGCCGTCACCGCTGGATCCGCCGACCGGCTGCCGTTTCCACACGCGCTGCCCGATCGCGCAGGGTATCTGCTCTGAGAAGCTTCCCGAGTTTAAGGAAGTCGCACCGGGTCACTGCTGCGCGTGCCACTTCGCGGAGCCGTTCCCGATCAAGGAATCGCACATCGACCTGTAGTCGGTTGTTATTGTCCGGGCCCGTGCTGGACTTAGTTTTCAGAACGTCCTCGACCATGGAAACCCCCTTATCCTGCTCCTTCGGAGCTGCGGATAAGGGGGTTTCCTGGTCTGCGGAATGTTCTGAAAACTAAGTCCAGCACGGGCCCTGTGTTACCACCGCAGGGGGGGGGTGCGATTCCTAAATCGCTCACTTTATCTAATAAGATATTTAGCGAGGCCGGAGCTTTAGCTCCGGCCTCTCCATATAAGGGCTCGGCAAAGCCGAGCCACTAAATTTGAATCAGCCCCCAGAACATGTTTGAGAACTGTGTCCGGAGTACATACTCCTAGGGCCGGAATGAGGTTGCTTTCCAACGCATTCCGCAGGGGGCGGCATTATTTTGTAGCGCGAAGCGCGGAGCAAAATAATGCCGCATGCCCGAGGACGCGTTGGAAAGCAACCTCATTCCGGCCCGAACAGGTCCGTCTACCTGCGTATTTACAAATTCGTAAACTTTTTTGAAAAAAGTGCTTGCACAGTTCTCGAATCATAGGTTATTATCTTCCTCGTTGAACGCGCGGGTCCAACAAAACGAACCGCGAGTCAACAACATAGCATGTCGGAGTGGCGGAATTGGCAGACGCGCTAGCTTGAGGTGCTAGTGACCGCTTTTTGGTCATGCGGGTTCAAGTCCCGCCTCCGACACCATCGCATTTGAGAAGCCTCTTCGGAGGCTTTTTTGTTACCGATAGACGGTGAGGTCCACGATGGAAACGCTTGAGCGCAACGAGTGGGCAGACGTTGCCCAACTAGTCGAGATCACGAGCGATGCTGTCATCATCTGCGAGCTCGACGGAACCATTCTGCATGTGAATAATCGCTTACTTGGGTTGATGTGCGAGGAACGCGCCGATGTCATCGGTGGAGATGTTAAAGACGTCCTGTACTCGTCCGCTTTTGAACGTGCGACGGAACATCGTCTGCCATTTGAAACTGATGGCTCCGAGAGCGAACTTATGCTCAAGTTGAGCGACGGCTCTTTTATTCCCGTCTTGGTTCGTGCGGGCTCCGTAACGCCTCCGCGCATCTTTGGGCGCCGCGCGCCACGTGTCCTGGTGGCACTTCACAGTATCGAGGAACAGTATTCTCACGACCGTCAACTCAAGCGTGCGTTATCGGAGCTTAGAGTGGCGAACAAGCGTCTCTCTGGCACGCTCTCGGTCATTATGAGCACTGTGGGATCCGATGAGTTACCCAGCCTGCTTGATACCGTTTTAAACCAGCTTGTCGGAACGCTCGATGCTTCTGGAGCTGCGATTTATTTTTCGGAGAGCGGCGGCTTTAAGCTCCGCGGTGTTTCTAAGGAGCTTGAGGATAGCTATCTGCCCGAGTTTTTGCCGTATGGTGCGGGCATTCCGACGTATGTGCTTCGCGAGTCGCGCGCTTGCCGCTTGTCGATTCAGCAGGATCTTGAGGGCGATCGTGTCGCCTCGGGCATGTTTATGGATTTGGACAATCGTTCTAAGCATCTGTTGCGCATGCAGGATATGCCTCCGTACCGCAGTGAGATCTGTCTTCCCGTTTTTTACGGTACGCAGATCCTTGGCGTGCTGGAAGTTGGTTGGAAACGCCCCCAGGCACCGCTCGCCTATGACGCTGTCTCTTATACACATCTGACGCTGCCGACGAAC